>DASRTO010000596.1:0-2397 GCA_035655915.1 Anaeromyxobacteraceae bacterium | reverse complement strand
GGCCGTCTCCGATCTCTCCTTCGAGGTGCGGGCGGGGGAGATCCTCGGCCTCATCGGCCCGAACGGCGCCGGCAAGACCACCGTCTTCAACCTGGTCACCGGGTTCATCCGGCCCAGCGCCGGCGAGGTGCGGCTCGACGGACGCCGCCTCGCGGGCCTGAAGCCGCACCAGGTGGTGCGCCGCGGCGTGGCCCGCACCTTCCAGATCGTGAAGCCGTTCCCGCACCTCACCGCCCGCGAGAACGTGGCCCTGGCGGCGCAGGCGCGGTTGCGGATCCGCGCCCAGGCGGCCGCCGAGGCGGAGCGCCGGCTCGACGAGGTGGGCCTCTCCGCCCGCCGGGACACACCGGCCTCGGAGCTGACCCTCTCCGACCAGAAGCGCCTGGAGATCGCCCGCGCCCTCGCCACCGGCCCCAGGCTGCTGCTGCTCGACGAGCCCATGGGGGGCTTGAACCCCAGCGAGGTGGAGCAGGCCTGCGGGCTCATCGAGCGCATCCGCGCCTCGGGGGTGACGGTGGTGCTCGTGGAGCACGTCATGCGGGCCATCATGCGCATCTCCCACCGGGTCGTGGTGATGCGCCAGGGCGAGAAGATCGCGGACGGGCCGCCGCAGGCGGTGGTGGCCGATCCGGCGGTGATCGCCGCCTACTTCGGGAAGCGGGTGGCCTGATGGGCGAGGCCGCCGGGAGCCTGCTGCGGGTCGCCGACCTCCAGGTCGCCTACGGGAAGATCCAGGCACTGTGGGGCGTGTCCTTCGAGGTGCGGGCGGGCGAGGTGGTGGCACTGGTGGGCGCCAACGGCGCGGGCAAGACCACCACCCTGAAGACCATCTCCGGCCTGCTCCGGCCCCGGGCCGGCGAGGTGCTGATGGGCGATCGCCGCCTGGACCGGTGCACCCCGGGCGAGGTGGTGGAGGCCGGCGTGGTGCAGGTGCCCGAGGGGCGCAAGCTCTTCCCGCAGATGACGGTGCTGGAGAACCTGCTCCTGGGGGCCTACACGCCGGGGGCGCGGGCCCGGCGCCGGGAGCGGCTGGAGGAGGCCTTCGCCACCTTCCCGCGGCTGGCCGAGCGGCGGCGGCAGATGGCCGGCACCCTCTCCGGCGGCGAGCAGCAGATGGTGGCCATCGCCCGCGGCCTCATGGCCGGCCCGCGTCTGCTGATGCTGGACGAGCCCTCGCTGGGGCTCGCCCCCATCCTGGTGGAGGAGATGTTCCGGGTGGTCGAGGCCATCGCCGGGCGCGGGGTGACGGTACTGCTGGTGGAGCAGAACACCGAGCACGCGCTCACCCTGGCCCACCGCGGCTACGTGCTCGAGTCGGGCCGGGTGGCGCTCCAGGGCACCGGCGCCGAGCTGCTCGCCAACGAGCGGGTGCGGCAGGCATACCTGGGCCTGTGAGCGGGCCCGCCGGTGTGCCATCAGATGACCTGACGGGAGGCGGACCCCCATCAGCGCCGGCGCGATGGCCTGCGCGCCGTCCGGTGGGCCTTCCCCGCCTTGCGCCTGGCTGCGGGCCGGGCCCTGGCGGCCGGCTCCGGCCGGTGGCACACCGCCTCGACGTTGTGGCCGTCCGGATCGAGCACGAAGGCTCCGTAGTAGTCGGGGTGGTAGTGCTTGCGGAGGCCGGGAGGGCCGTTGTCCCTGGCGCCCGAGCCCATGGCCGCGGCGTAGAAGGCGTCCACCGCCCTGCGATCCGGCGCCGCGAAGGCGAAGTGCATGGGGCGGACGTTCTGCGGATCCTGGGAGAGCCACAGGTAGGGCTTGCCCTTCGGGCCGAAGCCGCCGCCGCCCTCGTACTCCATCACCGCCTGGTAGCCGAGCGGGGCCAGCGCCTTGACGTAGAACTCCCGACTTCGCCTGTAGTCACTCACCTTCACCGTGAAGTGGTCGATCATGGGCGGGCTGGTAGCGCGCCGGCGCCGCCGCCGGCAAGCGGAAGTCCGGGGGTCCACCCGGACGGGGTGGAGGGTGGGAGCGCCTTCCGCGCGGCTCGGCCGTCATACCCCGCCGCCGGATGGCGCCGGGGCTGGGCCCGGCGGCGTCTCACCGCCGCCGGGCGGTCCGCCCGGCTCACCCGGACGAGGCCCGCGCCCGCGGCGGCGCCGGCGGCGGCGGCGCCGGCGGCGCTCGCCGTCGGGGGCGGCGCCCGCGGGGGCGGGAGCCGCGGTGGAAGGGGAGGGATTGGCCACGCCCGCGAGCACGGCCCCCAGCTCTCCGGGACCCGAGGCCATGGCGGCTCTGGCCTCGGAGGCGGCGTCGGGAGGTCCGGCTTCGGGGCGGGGCGCGGCGGAGGGCGGCCCGCCGTGGAGCCCCTCGCGGCGCCCCCGGCCGCGGCGCCGGCGCCTGCGCCGGCGGCGCCCATCGCCGGGGGCGGCGGGGAGTCCGCCGGCGGCGGAGGCC
>DASRTO010000595.1:0-8560 GCA_035655915.1 Anaeromyxobacteraceae bacterium | reverse complement strand
TCGCTGACCGATCGGGTCGTCCTCTGGTATAAGTAGCTGGTTTGCCGTTGATTCCCGGGACGATTTTCCGGAAGCGAGGGTGACCGTGGCACGCTCCGTCATCGCACTGGCGCTGGTCCTGCCCGCGCTCCTGCCCGGCCGGGCGGTCGCCCAGAGGTCGGTGGTGGCTCCGACCATGGAGCTGCCCGGCCGGACCGAGCCGCCCCCCAAGAAGCCCGCGCCGGCAGCCCCGAAGGCCGCGCCCTCCTCCCCGGCGGCGGCGCCCCCGGCGGCCGCCGCGCCAGCCCCCTCGGGCCGCACCGCCGACGAGCAGGCCGACCTCAAGGTGAAGACCCTGGAGGAGCGGGTCAACGACCTCAAGGAGAAGATCTTTCGCACCAAGGCCCGCCTCATGAACCTGCAGGAGATGGTCATCGGCGGCGACATCACCGCCGGGGCCAAGGCGGTCCTGCTCCACCGCAACGAGATGGGCTCGTCCTTCGTGCTGGAGTCGGCGGCCTACGCCCTCGACGGCGCCCCCATCTACACCAAGGTGGACCAGGAGGGGGACCTGGACAAGCGCGAGGAGTTCGAGATCTTCAACGGCCGCATCGTCCCCGGCAACCACCAGGTGTCGGTGAAGCTGGTCTACCGGGGACACGGCTTCGGCGTCTTCAGCTACCTGGAGGGCTACAAGTTCAAGGTGCAGTCCTCCTACACCTTCAACGCCGAGGCCGGGAAGACCACCAACGTCAAGGTGGTGGGGTTCGAGAAGGGCGGCTTCACCACCGACCTCAAGGACCGGCCCGCCGTCCGCTACGACGTGGACGTGCAGGCGGAACAGGCGGGCAAGAAGGCTCCCGGGAAGTGACCCCGCCGCGGTTCCAGCTCGGGATCGCCGCGGCCGCCCTCTGGGCGGCCGCGCTGCCATCCGGCGCCCACGGCGACGCCGCCGGCGAGGCCGAGCGGCGGCTCATCGGGATGCGGTCCGAGCTGCAGAGGCTGGAGCGGGAGCTGGGGAGCGGGGACGAGCCCGCGGCCCAGCGGGCGCGGCGCAAGTTCCGGGAGGGGGAGAGCCGGTTCCGGCTGGGCGACTTCGGCGGCGCCGCCGTCCCGCTCTACGAGGCGGTGGACGAGCCCGGGTTCCGGGCCTCGCGGGACTTCCCCGCCGCCCTCTACTACCTGGGCGAGTCGCTGTTCCAGCAGGGCGACCTCGCCATCGCCAGCGGCTACTTCCGCCAGGTCGCGGCCCATCCCGAGGCGCGGTTCCGCCGCGAGGCGCTCACCCGCCTGCTCGACACGGCGGTGCGCCGGTCGCGGCTGCAGGGGGTGGACGCGCTCCTGGCCGAGGCCGGCCGGAGCTTCGCCGGCGCGCCCACCCCGGAGTTCCGCTACCTGGCCGCCAAGGCCACCTGGCGCCGCCGCGACCTCGACCCGGGCACCCGCGCCGCGCGGGCGCTCCGGGCCTTCGCCGAGGTCCCGCCGCCCTACCACCTGGCCGCCGCCTACTTCCGGGGGGCCATCCAGGTGGAGGCCGGGAACCTGCCCGCCGCCGCCGAGGCCTTCGAGGGCTGCGCGCGGCTTTCCCCGGCCGACGCCGCCCAGGTCCAGGTCCGCGAGCTGTGCCTGCTCGGGCTGGCCAGGGTCCACGCCGAGCTGGGCCGCTACCCCGAGGCCGTCGACCGCTACCAGGAGATCCCGCGGCAGTCGCCCCGCTTCGAGGAGGCCCTGCACGAGATGGCCTGGACCCTGGCGCGCGCCGGGCGCCACGAGCAGGCGCTCCGCACGACCGAGCTCCTGGCCGAGCTGTCGCCGCGGGGCGCGCTGGCCCCCGAGACCGCCATCCTGCAGGGCCACCTCCTGCTCAAGCTGGGACGCTACGCCGAGGCCAGCGAGAGCTACCAGCGGGTCATCCAGGAGTACGCGCCGGCGCGCGACGAGGTGGACGCCGTGCTGGCCCGGCGCGCCGACCCCCGCGCCTTCGACGAGATCGCCGGGCGGGCCGAGCGGGCGCCCGGCGCCTCCGCCATCCTGCCGCCGGTGGCAGCGAGGTGGGCCGCCAGCCAGGCCGGGATGGCCCGGGCCCTCGAGGTGGCTGCCGACCTCGATCGCGGCCGCCGCGACCTGGCCCAGGGCCGGGCCATCGCCGACCGGATCGAGGCGCGGCTCGCGCGCGACGACGGGCTCGACGCCTTCCCCCGGCTCGAGGAGGGGTGGGCCCGCGCCGACGCGGTGGAGAACGGGGTGGCCCGCCTGGACGGGGAGCTGGCCGCGGAGGCAGAGGCCTTGGTGCTGGGGGAGAAGGGGGTGCGCCCCGAGCGCCGGGCCGCGGTGGAGGAGGCGCGGGCGGCGCGGCTCCGGCTCGAGCCCCGGGCCCGCCGGCTTCCCGCCACCGGGGCCGAGGTCCTGGCGCGGCTGGGCGCCATCCGGGCGCGCTTCGACGAGGTGGGCCGGTCCGCCTTCCGCCTGGGGTACCACCTCGAGGCGGCCCGGGCGGCGCTGGCGGGGACCCAGGCCTCGCTGGACGCGCTCGGCGGCGCCCCCGGGAGCGCCCGGCGGCGGGCCGACCTCTTGGACGAGGTGCGCCGTCACCGGGAGGTGGTGGCCGGCTACGAGGAGGAGGTCCGGCGGCTGCGGCAGGAGGCCGAGGCGTCCGCCGACGCGGTGGCCGGATCCGCGGGCGCCGCCGGCGACGCCGCGGTTCGAGAAGCCTACCGGCGGGCGGTGGCGGCGTCGTGGGAGGCAGTGGCCCGCGCCGGCGGCGCGCCGCTGGCCGCGGAGCGGGAGCGGCTCGCCGCCATGGAGCGGGTGCGCTCCGCCTTCCCGGAGCTCCTGGCCCGCGCGGCGCGCCTCAAGGGAGGGCTGCGCGGCGCGGCGCGGAGCTCGGCGGCCGGCCTGCGGGCCCGGGTCCTGGCGGAGCGGGCGCGCCTGGCCCAGCACCTCGGCGACCTGGCGCGCGTGCAGGAGGAGGCCAGGGGGTACATGGGGGGCGTCGCCTGGCAATCGCTGCGGGCGGTCCGCCGGCAGCTCTATGAGCTGGTCCAGAAGGCCGACGTCGGCATGGTCGACGTGGCCTGGCAGCGCAAGCGGGAACGGATCGACCGGATCCAGCAGCTCTCCACCGCCAAGGCTGCCGACCTGTCCGCCATGGAGGAGGAGTTCAGGAACGTGCTACGGGAGGTGCAGTAGCCATGACCCGCCCCGCCGCCGCGGCGCTGGCCGCCCTGGCGGCGCTGGGGTCGCCCCGTGCCGCCGCGTCCCCTCCCCCCGGGACGCCGCCCGCGGCGACCGGGTACGCCTCCTGCCTGGAGCGCGGCCCGGCGGCGGGATCGGCCGCGCCGGGCCCGGCGCCGGCCCAGGCTGCGGCGCGGGAGCGGGACCTGGAGGAGGCCGCCGGCTGGGCGCGTCGCCTGGAGGAGATGGCCCGGGAATACCGGCAGGAGATCCAGTTGCTGGTGGAGAGGAAGTACGACCAGCGGCGCCGCGCCCTTTCCGAGCGCTACGAGCTGGCCATCCAGAGCCTGGAGGCCCAGGATCGCCGGGAGCGGGAGGACGCCATCGCGCAGCTCCTGGCCCTCCTCTCCCAGTACCCCGACGACCCGGGCGTGGCCCCGGACGCCATGTTCCGGCTGGCCGAGCTTCGCATGGAGGCGGCCGACGACGAGTACGCACGGCAGCTCGCCGACTGGCGCGAGCGGGTAGGGACCGCCGTGGCCGCGGGGCGCGATCCCCCGGACGAGCCGGTGAAGGACTACGCCCCCTCCATCGCGCTCTACCGGCGGATCATGTCCCGGTTCCCCGGCTACCCCTTCCTACACGGCATCCACTATCTCCTCGGCTACTGCCTGGGCGAGATGGGGAAGGGGGAGGAGGCGCGGCGAACCTTCCTGGCGCTCGTCGACCGGTACCCGCAGAGCCCGTACGCGCCGGAGGCCTGGCTCCGGCTCGGCGACGGGTGGTTCGACGAGCCGAAGCCCGGCGCCCTGCAGCGCGCCGCCGACGCCTACTCCAGGCTGGAGGCCTGGCCGGCCCACCTCCTCTACCCGCGGGCCCTCTACAAGCTGGGCTGGACCTGGTACCGGCTGGACGACCTGGGCCGGGCGGTGGAGTCGTTCGTGAAGCTCCTCGACTTCCACGTGGAGGAGGCGAGGCGGAGCGGCCGGCCGCCCTCCGGCGACGTCTGGCCCGAGGCCGTCCAGTACGTGGCCATCAGCTTCTCCGACCCGCGCTGGGGAGGCGTGCCGCGGGCCCGCGCCTTTTTCGAGTCCCGGGGCGGGCGCCCCTACCAGGCGGAGATCTACCGGAGGCTGGGCGACCTGCTCTTCGACCAGGGCCGGTACCAGCCGGCGGTGGAGGCCTGGCAGCTCGCCATCGCCTCCCGCCCGCTCTCCCCCGACGCGCCGCGCCTCCAGGCGCGGATCGTGACCGCCTGGCAGCGGGAGGGCCGCTTCGACCGCGAGGCCGAGGCGCGGGAGCGCCTGGTGGCGGACTACGACCAGGGCAGCGCCTGGTGGTCGGCCAACCAGGGGGACCCGGATCTCATGACGGAGGTGCGCGACCTGTGGGAGGCGAGCCTTTCGCGCGCCGCCGGCGTCCGGCACGCCCAGGCCCAGGCGCACAAGAAGGAGGGGAGGCTCGACCTGGCGGTGGCGGAGTACCGCCAGGCGGCCCGCGCCTACGGCGCCTACCTGGCCAGGTTCCCCCACTCCCGGAACGCCCAGGAGCTGGCCTATCGCCGCGCCGACTGCCTCTACAACGCGGGGGAGTTCGCCCGGGCCGCCCAGGCCTACGGCGAGGTGCGCGACGACCCGGCCGGCGGCGCCCGGCTGGCCGAGGCGGGGCTGGCGGCGGTCATCGCCTGGGAGAGCGAGGTGGCGCGGCTGCGCGCCGCCGGGCAGATCCCCGACCGCCGGCCGCCGCGTCCCGGCGAGCGCGCCCCCGGCGCGCCGCCCCGGCCGGAGCCGCTGCCCCCGGCCCTGGCGGGCCTGGTGCGGGCGTCCGACGCCTTGCTGGCCCGGTTGCCGGACCATCCCCAGGGGCCGGCCATCGCCTACAAGGCCGCGGAGGTCTTCTACGCCTGGGACCAGCTCGACGAGGCGCGCTGCCGCTTCGACGAGGTGGTGTCGCGCTGGCCGGCGGCCGAGGTGGCCCGATACGCCGCCAACCTCCTCGTCGAGTCGTATCTCTCCGTCGAGGACTGGGCGTCGGTGGAGCAGACGGCGGCCCGGCTGCGGCGGACGCCGGTGGCCCGGGACGCGTCGCTAGCGGCGGCGCTGCAGCGGCTCGAGCTGGGCGGGCGCTTCAACCGCGCCACCCAGCTCATGGCGCGGCGGCAGTACGACGAGGCGGGGCGGCTCTTTGCGTCGCTGGCCGACGAGGACCCGAGGCCCGGGTTCGCCGACAAGGCGCTCCACAACGCGGCCAGCTGTTTCGAGGCGGCGCGGCGCTTCGAGACCGCGCTCCGGCTCTACGAGCGGGTGCAGGCGGACTACCCGGCCTCGAGCTTCGCCGACGAAGCCCTGTTCCGCGTCGCCTGGAACGCGGAGAACACCTACGACCTCGACAAGGCGGTGGACCGCTACCTGCGCCTGGTGGAGCGCTACCCGGGGTCGAGGCGCCGCCAGGACGCCCTCTACAACGCCGCTCGGTCGCTGGAAAGCCTCCAGTCCTACCGGGCGGCGGGGCGCGCCTTCGCCCGCTACGCCCGGCTCTACCCGGGCGCCGAGGACGCGGCCCGGGCCCAGTACCGCGCCGCCCTGGTCCACGAGAAGGCCCGGGAGTGGCCGGAGATGGTGCGGGCCCTGCGGGACTTCCAGGGCCGCTTCGGGCGCTCCCCGGAGCCGGAGCTGCTGGTGGAATCGTACCTCAAGCTGGCCTCCGCCTGGAGCGGGCTCGGGAACCGCAAGGCGGCCCGGCAGGGCTACCGCGACGCGGTGGCCGAGTTCCACCGGCGCGGGCTCGAGCCCGGGGCCCACCCGGCCGCGGCCGCCGCCGCTGCCGAGGCGCAGTTCCGCCTGGCCGAGCTCGACCTGGAGCGGTTCGACCGGATCCGGTTGCCGGAGACGGCGAGCCAGAGGAAGCTCATGGCGGCCCTGCAGGCCAAGCTCGCCGAGATGAAGAAGGTGGCGTCCATGTACCACGAGGTGAAGGGATACGGGCGGCCCGACTGGACGCTGGCCGCCTTCTACCGCCAGGCCTGGCTGCTGGAGCGCCTGGCGCAGGCGCTGTACCAGGCCCCGCCGCCTCCGGAGTACCGGAGGAAGGGGCGGGAGGAGTACCTGGCCGCCTACCAGGACCAGCTGGCGCAGGCGGCGCAGCCGTACGAGGATCAGGCAGTGGCGGTGTACGTGCAGGCGCTCGAGGCCGCCCGTCAGCTGCGCCTCAAGAACGAGTGGACCCGCAAGATCAACGAGTCGCTGGCGCGCCACCGTCCCAGGGAGTATCCGGTCCCGAAGGAGCCCAAGGGCCGTCTGCTCCTCGAGGACCGGTCGCCGGCCCCGCTCCTGCCCTCGCCCCGGGGGGCGAGGCCGCAGGCGGGTCCGGTGGCGCGGCTCGGCGGCGCTCCCGCGCCCACGCCTCCGGACGCGGAGGGACAGGTCGGCCCCGGGAGGCACCTGACCCGCAGTACCATCGAGACGAGGAGCCCATGATCAGCATGCCCCGCATCACCCTGCTCGCGGCGCTCGCCGCCGCGGCCTGCGCCACCGCCGGCGGAGGCGGCAAGTCCCGCTACAAGCAGGCCGACTACACCCGGCCCGGCCCGGCCCAGTTCCCCGACGACGCCCAGCGCGCCATCATCGACGAGGCCATGGTCCACGGCGAGCGCGCCGACCAGGCCGGCATGGCCGGGAACCTCGACCAGTCGCGCATGGAGAACCGGCAGGCCGCGGACGCGCTGTCCCGCTTCGTCGACAAGTTCTCCGCGGACGAGTACCGCATCGTGCTGCGGACCCAGGCCACCGAGCGCTACCTGCGGGCGCAGGAGTTCGAGAAGGCGGCGGCCCAGATCCAGAAGGTCGTCGACGACCCGGAGGCCAACGACGTCTCCAAGGCCATTGCCGCCCGCCTGGCCGCCGGCGCCTGGCAGGTGGTGGCGGTCAACGAGGGCCGGGCCGGCAAGATCGACCCGCCCCGCCTGATCCCGGCCGACAAGCGCCAGGGGCAGGAGCCCAAGCCGCGCGTCCCGCCCGACCCGTGGAAGCGCTTCGTCGAGAACGCCGACCGCTACATCGCGCTGCGGGCCTCGGACCCCCTGGCGTCACTCCCCCCGGCGGAGGCGCAGAAGCGCGGCGGGGTGGACCCGGCGGTCCTGGCCAACATCGCCGCCCAGGTGGAGTTCGGCTACGACAACATGGAGGACGCCCGCAAGCGCTACGAGTCCATCCTCCAGACCTGGCCCTCCCGCGACGACATCCTGGAGAGCGCCGTCCCCTACTACCTGCAGACCTTCCTGGTGAAGAAGGACGACGCCGGCTACGAGGCGGCGGTCGGAAAGGCCCTGGCGGTGGTGAAGCCCGAGGCGCAGAAGGCGGCCGAAGCCGCCAAGGCGCCCGGCGCCGGCGAGGCGGACAAGAAGCACGCCGAGATGCTGAACAAGCTGCTGGCCGACCTGGAGAAGCAGCAGCAGGGCGCCGGCTTCACCGAGGCCGGGCGGCTGCTCGAGGCCGGGAAGAACGCCGAGGCCGCCGCCACCTTCGAGAAGTTCGCCGCCGACAGCCGCGATCACCCCGACGCCCCGGCCGCCCTCTTCAACGCCGCCGTGGCCTGGGACCGGGCCAAGGACCCGAAGAAGGCCCAGGCCACCCGCGCCGCGCTGCTGGAGCGCTACCCGGAGTCCAAGATGGCTCCCCAGGCGACCCTGGCGCAGGCGAGCGCCCTCAGCCGGCAGGGCGACAACGCCGCCGCGCTCAGGCTCTACCAGACCTACCTGGACCGGTGGGGCCAGGGGCCGCAGCGGTGCCTGGCGCTGTACAACCTGGCGGTGGCGATGGAGACCACCGGCAAGAAGCTCGACGCCGCCAGGAACTACCAGTCGTTCGGGCGCCAGCAGGCCTGCATCAAGGAGGACCCCAACAACGCCGTCAAGGCCATCTACCGCGGGGGGGTCCTCTTCAGCGAGGCCAGGAAGAAGGCGGACGCCCAGGAGATGTTCAAGATCGTCGCCGCCATCCAGGGCGCCACCGACACCGTGGCCAGGTCGCAGGTCGAGGACGCCAAGGAGCGCGTCAGGAAGAAGTAGCCGTCGATGGCCGGTCCGGCCCAGGGCACGGCGGCGGGCGCCCGGTGGCCCCGCCTGGCGCTGGCCGCGGCGGCGGCCCTCGGCTGCGCCTCGGCGCCACGGGGCGGGCTCACCCCGCCGCCGGCGGCCGCGGGGCCGGAGGTGCGGCCGGCGGCCCCGGGCGGCGCAGGGCCCGGCGCCCCGGCGCCGGCCCCCGATCCCGGCGAGCTCTTCGAGCGCGCCCTCGCCCTCGCCGACGCCGATCCGGCCGGGGCGGTCGCGCTCCTCGAGGCCGCCTCGAGGACGGATCCGGGCATGGCCCTGGCCGCCTACGACGCGGGGGTGCTCCTGGAGCGGCTCGGC
>DASRTO010000594.1:0-5669 GCA_035655915.1 Anaeromyxobacteraceae bacterium | reverse complement strand
CGGGCCCGGTGCGGCCTGCGCCGTCGCCGGCGCTGGTGCTGGCGGCGCGGGCCCTGGCCGCCGGGGCGGCGGCGGGCGAGCCCGACCCGCTCTCCCGCCCGCGCCTCCGCGCCGCGCTCGCGGCCGGCCTCTCCTTCGACCCGGCGCCGGTGGCGGTGCTCCTGGCCAGCCCGCCGGGGGAGGTGGCGGCGGCGCTGGCGTCACGGGCCCGTTCCGTCTCCGGCCAGACCCACCTCGGGGTGGGCGTGGCCGAGCGAGGCGGCACCGCCTGGGCGGTGCTCCTCGCCTCCCGCCGGCTGGCGAGCCTCGACCCCTTCCCGCGCGAGGTGGCGGTGGGCGCCCGGGTCCGGCTCCGCGGCGAGTTGCGGGGCCTCTCGTCGCCCCGCGTGGCCGTCACCCTGCCCTCCGGGGAGGTCCAGGAGGTGGCGGCCGAGGGGAAGCGGCCCTTTTCCGCCGAGATCCGCTTCGAATCGCGCGGGCGCTACCTGGTCGAGGTGCTGGGCAGCGGCGCCGGCGGGCCGACGGTGGCTGCGCTCTTCGCGGTGGCCTGCGGCGGCGCGCCGCTGGCCGAGCCGTTCCAGGCGGCGGCGCCTCCCGACCCAGCCGATCCCGCCGCGGCCGAGGCGCGGGTGCTGGCCGCCATCGACTCGGTGCGCCGCCGCCACGGCCTCCCGCCGCTCGAGCCCGGGCCGGAGCTGGCCGAGGTGGCGCGCCGCCACAGCCAGCGCATGCTGGAGACCGGCGAGCTGGCCCACGTGCTGCCCGGCGACGGCGACGTGGGCCAGCGGCTGCGCCGGGCCGGCGTCTCCTTCCGCCGCGCCTCCGAGAACATCGCCCTCGCCGCGACGGCCCTGGCCGCCCACGACGCCGCCGCGGAGAGCCCCGGCCACCGCGCCAACCTGCTCGACCGGCGCGCCCGGCGGGTGGGGTGCGGCGTGGCCCGGGGGCGCTTGCCGGGGGGTGAGCCGGTGGTCTACCTCACCGAGGTCTTCGTCGAGCCGACGCGGGCCGACCCCGGGAGCGGCCTCTCGCCCGAAGGACGCGTCAAGGAGGCCATCTGGCGGGAGCGCGCGCGCCTGGCCCGGCCGGCGCTCTTGCAGGACGCCCGGCTCGATGAGCTGGCCCGCGAGGAGGCCCGGGCCATGCTGGCGCGGGACGACCCGTCGCCGAGGGGCCTCGGCCAGCGGGCGCTGGCCCTAGGGCGCCACCTGGCCGCGGTGGACTCCTTCGTGACCGCCTCGCCCGAAGGGGCGCGGCGCTCCTCGAACCTCGCCGATCCCCGCCACCACCGCGTCGGGGTGGGCGTGGTCAGCGGCGACAGCCCGCGCTACGGAGCCGGGCTCCTCTGGATCGCCGTCGTCTACACGGACTGAAGGAGCCGGCCGCGCCGGAGCGATCCTCAGCTCAGGCGCCGCTGGGTGGCGTAGCTCTCGAGGCCGACCTCGACCGTGGCCGCCACCGCGAACATCTGGCAGCGCACGCAGGTCCAGCTGTTCCAGCCCTTCTTGACCGCCTCGTCGAGGCAGGCGTCGTAGTACCCGCAGAATAGGTTGCGGTGCCCTTCGACGCCGCGGTCGGGATTGATCGGCGCGGTCAGCTCGGTGGGACAGGGCTTTGCGAGCACTTTGTTCTCCTTCCCGTTCCCAGGGCGGCCGCGCTCCGGCGCCGCCCTGCTCCGGACGAATTCCATGGGTCTACCCCCGCTTCCCCCTCCGCGCCCGTTCCACCGCCGCGCGAGCCTCCCCTCTCTGACCACTTCGGGCTGGACAGCAGCACGGGCGCGGGGGCTATATGGCGTCGCGTGATGCAGAGTGTCAACCCCCTGAGGCCCGCACCCTTTTCCGGTGGCCAACCGAAGATTTTTCGCCGGATCTCACGGCTACTTCAGCGACACGTAAGCATTTTTTGCGTTCATACCCTGATGGGGCTAGTACTTTTCCAGCCCTCGCCGGGGCGCTGCGACGAGCCCCTCGCGAGCCGCCTGGAGAGCCTGGCCTCGGCCGCCGAATCCCTCTCACGCGGGGAGAACCCGGATTCCGAATCGGCCGCGCGCGAGGCGATGCGGCTGCCCTCCCCCGCTTCGGATTCGGCGCGGGCTCGCCTTGCGCTCGGCGCCGCGCTCGCCGGGGAGGGTCGCTTCGCCGAGGCAACCCCCGTCCTCCTCGTCGCCGAGCCCGGACTACCGCCGGAGCTGCGACAGGGAGGCCGGCTGCGCCTCGGCGAATCCCTCCTCCACGGCCGGCACCCCGGAGCCGCCGGACAGGTCTTCGCCGCCGCGGCCGCCGGCGAGGGGCCGCTCGCCGAGCGGGCGTGCTGGAGGGAGGCCGACGCCCTGCTGCAGGCGGGACTCCTCCGCCACGCCGCCCGCGCCTACCAGGCGCTCCTCGAGCGCTGGCCGCGCCACGCCGCCGCCCCCGGAGCGCGGCTCTCGCTGGCGTCGGCGCTGCGCGCCATGGGCGAGGATGCGCGGGCCCTCTCCCTCTACCGCCAGGTGGCGATGGACCGCGCCGGGGATCCGGAGGGCGAGGCCGCCGCGGAGGCGATGGCGGCCTGGCGCGCCGCCGGCGGCCCGGTGCCCGAGCCCAGCGCCGAGGACCGCCTGGCGCTCGCCGAGCGGTTCCTCCAGCTGGGGCGGCCGCGGCGGGTGCTCGAGATCCTGGACACCCTCGACGCCCGGTTGGGCGGCGCGCCCCTCCCCCGCTCGGCCCTCCTCCGCTCGCTGGCGCTCCTGCAACTCAACCGCCCCGCGGAGGCCGAGGCCGCCGCCCGCCCGCTGCTCCGGCGCCCCGACGCCGCCGCCGAGCGCCCCGCCGCCGAGCTGGCCCTGGCCCGGGCCACCTCGCGCCTCGGGCGGCTACCGGAGGCGGCCGGGTTCTACCTGCGCGTCGCCGCCTCGCGCCCCCGCGTTCCGGGCTTCTCTCCCCAGCAGCAGGCCGACCTCCCCGAGGACGCCGCCTACCTCGCCGCCTGGCTCTCCTACGACCAGGGCGACTTCGCCCGCGCCGCGGACCTCCTGGGGCGCTACGCCCGGCAGCGGCCCGAGTCGAGGCGGGCCCTGGACGCGCGCTGGTTCCGGGCCTGGTCGCTGCACCGGCTGGGCCGGGAGCGGGAGGCCCGCCGCGCCTTCGCCTCGCTGGCCACCACGGCGCTCGCGCCGGGCGCCCTCTACTGGCAGGCGCGCCTCGAACCGGACCGGTCGCGCCGGGCGGCGCTCTACCGGTCCGCCTTCCGGGCCGGCGAGGGGGACTGGTACGCCCTCCTCGCCTCGGCGCGCCTGTCCGCCATGGGGGTGATGCCGCCGCTGCCGGCCGCACCCGCGACGCCGCGCCCGCTTCCGGAGAAGCCTCCCGATCCCGCCGCCGCCCGGGGCCTGTCGCGCGCCCTGGCCCTCCTCGCCGCGGGCCTGCGCGAGGAGGCCACGGCGGAGATGCTCTTCCTCGCCGGGGGGCCCGCCGGCCGTTCGCGCGCGCCGCTCCTGGCCGCCACCGCCGCCTTCGCCGGCGACTACGACCTCCCGTTCCGCATGGCCCGGGACTACCTCGCCCCCACCGCCAGGGCCCAGCGCTGGGCCCACCCCGAGCCCTTCCCCGAGGTGCTGCGGCCGGCCGCGGCCGGCGCGGGCGTCGACGAGTGGCTGCTCCTGGCGATGATGCGCCGCGAGTCGAGCTTCCGCCTCGACGCCCGCAGCGGGGCCGCCGCCGAGGGGCTCTTGCAGCTCATCCCGCCCACCGCCGAGCGCCTGGCCACCCTGCTGGGCGTGCCACTGGATCTGGCCGACCGGCTGGGCGAGCCGGCGGTGAGCATCGGCATGGGGGCCTACTACCTGGGCCTGCTCCAGTCCCGCTTCCCGGACGTGCCGGCGCTGCTGGCCGCCTACAACGCTGGTCCCCAGGCGGCGGCCGCCTGGGGCACCGCCCGGGCCGGCCTGCCGCTCGACGAGTGGGTGGAGGCCATCCCCTACCGGGAGACGCGCCAGTACGTGCGCGGGGTGGCCGCCGACTGGGCCCGCTACCGCGCCCTGTACGGCGAGGGCCCGCCGCCGCTCGACCCGGCCGCCCCGGTGCGGGCGCCAGCGCCGGGCGTCGCCTTCTGATTCTAAAGGTGGGCAGCGGCCCGCCCGAGGTGCACCTCGTGTGCGGGTTCCTTGGCTGCGATGCCCGCCTCTTCAACCCGCTGCTGGCCGCCCTCCCACGCGTGCTGCGCGCGAGGGACCGCGACGCGCCAGGCGGCTGGCTCGCCCGCTTCATGGAGGTGGCGGAGGCGAAGACGCGAACACCGCGCCCGGGAGGCATCCTGGTTAGAGAGCCTCGTGGAATGGCGCCTCGACGGCGTCATGATAGGCCTGGAAGCGGGCCGGATCGTGGACCGGCAGCCGGTACTCGCGCAGAAGCGCGTTCAGGGCGTGGTGCGCGTAGGACAGGGCATGGTCGAGGGCGAGGACGCTGTCGTCCGCGGTGGCATCGGGGTCCGCTCGCCCGAGCGACGCCAACGCCTGCGCAAGGTGCTGCTCGCCCTCCGCGCAATGCGAGCGCTTGCACTCCTGCGCCAGGGTGCCCAGGTAGCGATCGATCTGCCGGTAGGCGCGCCGGAAGTCGAGCGGCGTCGCCTCGGGACGGCGCCAACCCCCGTAGTAGATGCGGTCGTGCCCCTCGCACAGGTGGGCGAAGGCCAGCCCGCGGTAATAAGGGCCCGGTGGCGCCTCCAGCTCCTCTGCCCGGCGGTTGTTTGCCTCGACGTTCTCCAGGTGCTGGTCGCGCATCTCGGCTAGCAGGGCCCGGGTCTCCGGCTCTGGGTCGAGCGCCAGGAGGGCCTCGATGCGCCTCACCATCCAGATGTGGCCCCGGGCCATCAGATTCAGCCGTTCCCCCTCGCTCGCGAGGGCGAGCACTTTGCTGGCGAAGGGCCCGGTGCGGTCCGAGGGCCGCCCGCCGTAGCGGAGGATGGCCTTGCGCAGGGACCCGCACGCCCACCCCTCGTCCTCGGCGAACTTCCTCATCTCACCATGGGTGAATGTGGGCGAGTCCGAGGCGGCGAGCCCCAGGGCCACGTCGACGCCGGCGCGCTCGCTCTCGAGGAGCTCGTTCAGGCGGTCGATGATCTCCTGGGACATGGCGCCGCGCGCTCGCTACCCGGCTCGCCGGCGTGGCGGCCAGCCGCCCGGCGGACCGCGGTCACGGGCAGGAGCCATAGCCGGGCTCCCGGGAGGCGTCCACGGTTTCGCGCCAGGAACGCCGCCGTCGCAGGCGAAGCCGCGGACACCGGAGCGATGCTGCACCGGCGGGATTCGGCGTGCGTCCCGGAGCCTGAAGTCATCACCTGGTCGAGTTCGGCTTCGGGAATCCCGAACACCGATGCCTCGCCGAGCCGCCCCCCGGGTTTCGTTGCACCACGACAGCGCCCAGGTCTCGGGGAAGAAGCAGCGTTGCGAATGGTCGTATGCCATGGACACGCGGCGCAGCGCGGTGGCCGTGCAGTCGTGGGTACGTGGCATTCCCCTCGTAGATCATCGAGATCCCTGCTCGTCAAGTTACCCGACTCCCCGCACCGCCTCCAGGATGTCGTCCCCCATGCGGCGCATCACGTTGGCCGTCACCCCGCGGATGCGCCCCAGCGCCCCGGCGTCGGCCGGCCGGGTGCGGGCGATCTCCACCATGGCGTGCTCGCCCAGC
>DASRTO010000593.1:0-2097 GCA_035655915.1 Anaeromyxobacteraceae bacterium | reverse complement strand
CGAAAGGCGGGTCTCGTCCCGAGCCTCCCTGGCGAGGGTTCAGGCGCGTGTTCGCCGTCGCGACGAGGGACACATCGGCGCGACGCCGCGACCGATGCACCATCGGGCGGCTGCGGGGAAGCGCCGGTGGAGCGAGGCCCGGGCGCTCCGGATTGGAATAGAGGCGGCCCGGTCTCGCCGGAGGTGGCCTCCGCAGCGAGCCGCTGCGTCCGTGCATACGCGCGACGTGGAAGCCGATCTTGCGGCGAGCAACCCGTCGAGGAGCGCCAACGTTCCGCGAGAGCCGCTGGCTGCGCGACCGACGTTTGCGAGCCGCCGCGCGTGCCCTGTCGACGCGCGGCCGTGGCTCGATGGACGCGAGCGAGGACCAGCCGCCGGAGGCGAGACCGGGCCGCCGCGTCATAGGCGCCCGCAGGGGCGGCGGAACGGGCAGCGGCGGCAGGCCTCCCGGTCCTCGATCTGCTGGAAGCGCTCGATGCGGGCCAGGTTCCTGCCGGGGTCGTCGAGCAGGGCCTGCATGGCGGCGATGGAGCGCCGCATGTCGGCCTGGCACGCCTCGAGGGCCTCGCGGCCCACCTGCACCTCCACCCGCTCGGCGCCGGACTGGAGGTACACCAGGCCGGCCATCACCTCTTCCGGCGGCACGCCCCACTTGTCGCGGGCGAAGAGCGCGTAGACGCCGAGCTGGGCGTGGTCCAGCTCCCGCTCCCGGCCGGTCTTCCAGTCGAGGACGTGGATGAGCCCGGCCTCGTCCTTGTAGGCGAAGTCGAGCGCCACCCAGACCTTGACGCCGTCGAACATCCAGGCGTCGAGCTCGTCCACGGTGAGCCAGCGCCCTGGGGGGGTGGCCCGGATGCGCTCCAGGGCGTCGCTTCGGTGGAAGGCCCGGAGCGACCCCTCCACCACCTCCTCGTAGATCCGCTTCCACTCGGCGTCGGGCACCGGCTCGCCGTACTCGTGCTCCAGCAGCCCGGCGATGCGGGAGGGTTCGCGCCAGTAGCCCTTGCCGCGGGAGACCGCCCACAGGGAGCGGGCGCGCTCCCGCGTCTGGCGCAGCAGCTCGTCGAGGGGGCGCATCTCGCCGGTCCAGCGGGCGCGGGAGAGCAGGTGGCGGATGGCCTCGTGCACCACCTGCCCGGCCCACTGCCAGCGGGAGGAGAGCTTCTTCAGGACGTACAGCTCGCGGGTGAGGGAGCCGCCGGGCGCCTCCCAGCCGCCCCAGCTCCCGTAGTAGGCGTAGTAGTAGGCCCGCCGGCAGTCCCGAAACTTGTCGTGCCGGGACTTCGACCAGGAGAACTCGTTCTGCAGCTCGGGCATGGGACCGACGGGGGCGGCGGGCCGGCCGCTCGCTGGTACCACACTACCCCCCACCCCCGACACGCGTCCCGGAGGCGGCAGCCGCGCCGGGGTCGGGGCGCACCTCGACCGGGCCGATGGGCAGGCCGTCGAGCTGGGCCTCGACCGACGGATCGCCCACCATCACGGTGGTGAGCCGGGAGAGGTCGAGGTCGCGCCGGGCCACCCGCAGCACGTCGGCGGCGGTGACCCGCCGCACCTCGTCGGCGAAGCGCTCCCAGTAGTCGTCGGGGAGCCCCTGCACCACCTGCTCGGCGAGGCGCCCGGCGATACCGGCGGCGGTGGCGAAGTCCGAGGGCAGGGAGAGCACCAGGGCGCTGCGGGCGTCCTCGAGCTCCCGCTCCGAGACCGGATGGCTCCGGAGCGCCTCCACCTCGGCGATCAGGGCCGAGAGGGCCTCGCGGGTCTGGGCCGCCTTGACGCTCCCCACCACCAGGCTCGACCCCCCGAGCTTGCGGGCGTCGGCGCGGGCGTAGGTGCCGTAGGTGTAGCCCTTCTCCTCCCGCAGGTTGCGGAAGAGGCGCGAGGCCGAGCCCCCGCCCAGGATCTGGAAGGCAACCTGGACCGCGGCGTAGTCGGCCGCGCCGCGCGCGATGCCGGGCATGCCCATCATCACGTAGGTCTGGGGAGCGCCCGCCCTCTCCACCAGCACCGCCCGGCGCGCCGCCGGCGCGGCCGGCGGGGCCGGCGCGGGGGAGGGCGCGCCGGCGGGCCACCCGGCGAAGGCCGTCTCCAGCAGGG
>DASRTO010000592.1:0-4649 GCA_035655915.1 Anaeromyxobacteraceae bacterium | reverse complement strand
CTCCGGCGCGGCGCCATGACCGCAAAGCCGGGAGGCATGTCCGAGACGCCGGAAGCCGAGGTGGCGCCTCGGCGTGTGGCGCGCCTCCACGCGACGTCGGCAGGCAACCGCTCATGCGGTCTCGCCGCCGTGGACCTCGCTTCACGGAGGGGCCCATACGCCCTTTTCGGGATGCCCCGGATGGGCCGCTTGCGGTGCGGACCTCGACGAAGGCAGCCCTTCGCTTCCAGTCTCGCGTGGGTGAACGCCGCCCGCGCGGGAACGAGCGTGCCAGATCACGGTCAGTCACGTAGAGACTTCGTGAGGGGCGCGGTCCGCTCCCCCGCCCGCGCCGCGGCGAGGCGCGCGTACTGCGCCAGCGCCTCCAGGGATTCGGCCCTGGCGTCCTGGTAGGCGAGGGAGCGCTCCATGCGCTGGCGCGGCTCGGGCGGCGAGGTGGCCAGCGCCAACAGCGCCTCCAGCGCCCGGGCCTGTGCCTCCACCCAGCGCTGGGCCGCCGGGCGCCGGTCGTGGGCCACCACCGCGGCGGCGGCCCGGCCGCGGCTCAATGCCACCTCGACGTCGCCGCGCAGCCCGACGGGGTCGAGGCCGGGCGCGGGCTGGGCCGGCCCGGCCGGCAGGGCCGCGCCGATCCGGCTCTCGACGCGCTCCAGCTCGTTGCGGGCCTGTGTGAAGGCCACCGCGGTGTCGTCCTCCGGCGGCGCCGTGAGCGCCCAGCCGCCCCGGGAGCGGCGGTAGGCGTCGAGGTCCCGAGCCACCGACTGGCCCAGGGTCGCCAGGCCGGCGGTGGCCGGGCCGGGAGCACCCGCCATGCGCTCGTCGCGCGAATGGCGCAGCAGGGGTGGCCAGCGCCCGGCGGCGGCCAGGAGCGGCGCCGCCAGGGCCCGGTCGCCGGGATCGCGGATCTGCCCCACCGCCGCGGCGGCCTCGGCGGCCGCGCCGTCGAGGGCCGGATCGAGGCGGCGGGTCCGCTCCCGCAACCGTTCCACCGGGGCGGTGGCGATCTCGGACTGATAGCGGGCCGCCAGCGCCGACAGGCGCGAGAAGCGGGCGTCCACCTCGGCGGCCGCGGCCAGGTCGGCGAGCGTGAGCCCTGGCGGCCCCGCGCCGGGCGCCTTCGGGCCCGCGCCGGAAGGCGTGGGGCGCTCCCGGCAGGCGAGGGGCGTCAGGAGTGCCAGGCACAGGGCGAGGCGGCGGGTCACGCCGCGAAGAAAGCAGAGGAACGGCCCGCGGGCAAACCCGGCGGAGGGAAAAGGCGCCGCCCCGGAGATCCGGGGCGGCGCCGCGATCCAGGGCGGCCGGCCTTTGGGGGCCAGCCGCCACCCCCTCCCTCGCTAACCCGCGAGAGATGCCTCCGGTGCTGCAAGGGGGGTGCCTCGATGGAGTGGCGCACCCACAGTCCGAAGGGGCCGCAGGCCGTGCGTGCAAGCCTCGCGTCTCGCCGGGATTCCCTCGCGAAGTCGAGGTGTTGCGCGGGTAGCCCGGCGGTGAGCGCCCTGGGCCGCAGGTCCGTCCCCGGCGGACCGGCCCGCGGCCGGTGGGTGACCACACTCAGGGTTGGGTCATTCCACGGAACGTCCATGGGCCGGGCGCGGCGGGCGCTATCTGGCCGGGTCACCACCCGAGCCAGACGGCGGCGAGACCGGCAGCACCGCCGCCCAGCACCAGCCAGGCCGAGTTCACCCGCCAGCGAAAGAGGAGCAAGGCGCTGGCAGGGTAGCAGCGCCGGTCGGCTACCAGTACCCCCAGCGCCGGCGCAGCACCCACTCGGCGGCCAGCGTGGCGCCCAGGCCGGCCAGGTACCACCAGCGATCCCAGATGGGCACGTCCTTGCGGCGCCCCACCTCCACCACCTCGGGGTCGGTGAGGCGCACCTCGGGAAGGCCGCGGCGCGGCAGGGCGGCGAAGGTGCCGCCGGTGACCTCAGCCACCGATCGCAGCAGCTCCGGCCTGGGCGCGGCGTCGGCGTCCTCGGGGCCGGCCGAGCGCACCGCCACCGCGCCCACCGCCTGCTCGCCGGCGCCGCCGGGGCGATCGGCGCTGGCCACCACCTTGTAGGCGCCCGGGCCGGGCGGGAGGAGCTCGATGCGGGCGGTGCCGTCGCGGCCGGCCACCGCCTCGCCGCGGGCCACCACCGTGCCGTCCTCGGAGACCAGCTGGGCGCCCACCCTGGTGCCCGGGCCGGGGCCGTAGTCCGATCCCCGGGCCGAGATGGTGAGCCCCACCGGCTCGCCCGGCTCCACCGCCGGCCGGTCCGGCTGGATCTGGAGCGGCGTCAGCTCGGGGTCGCGCACCAGCCAGCGCAGGGCGTTGTTCCAGAAGCGCTGGTGGGCGCGCGCCGAGAGCCCTTCCTCCGCGGCCACGAAGCCCCAGTACCAGGAGGCGTCGGTGGTCACCGCCAGGGTCCGGCCCTGCCCCACCTCGCGCACCGCCACTACCGGGGCCGGCCGGCCGCCGACCAGGACGCCGGGAGCCTCCAAGAGCACCCGGGCTCCGCTCTCCGGGCCCAGCGGGGAGGCGAGGTTCAACCCGGGGATGGGTGGGAGCGCGCCCCAGGCGGCGTCGTTCTGGCCCTCGCCGGGGACCAGGCTGGTGACCGGGTGGCGCCGCCCGTCGGCGGTGAGGCGGGGGCGCAGGGCCTCGGCGGTGGTTCCCAGCCCCTCCTGCGCCTCCACCGGCAGCACCTCCTGCAGCGCGGTCGAGCCGTAGCGGGCCTCGCCGAAGCTCTGCTCCCCTCCCACCATGGCGAAGGCTCCCCCGCCGCGCACGTAATCCCGCAGGGCGGGGAGGTAGCGCTCGATGTCCAGGGCGCGGTAGGGCCGGTAGTCGAAGTTCACGAACAGGACGGCGTCGAAGGTGCGCAGCTGGGGCCCGAAGATCTCGGCCACCGGGAAGGGGATGAGCGAGAGCTGGTCCTGGGGCCCGGCGTTGTCGGTGGCGGTGCGGAGGATGAAGAAGGAGACCAGGTCCACGTTCGGGTCCTGGCGGAGCAGCGAGCGCAGGAAGCGCTCGTCCCAACTGGGCCGCCCGGCCACCAGCAGCACCCGCACCCGGTCGCGGATGACCCGCAGCACGAAGCTGCGGGCGTTGTTCTCGGTCACCGCCTCGCCGGGGAGGACCGGGGCCGCCACCGTGAAGACGAAGGTTCCGGTGGTGTCGGGGGCGAAGGAGAGCGGCACCGTGTAGCGCTCGCGGCCGGGCTCGAGCGCCACCTCCTTCTGCGCCACCACCGCCCCCTCGCGGCGGAGCACCACCGCCACCTTCTCGCTCCCGAAGCCGCGGGCCACCAGGGTGGCCTCCACGGTGAGGGTGTTGCGCACGAAGGCGAAGTCGTCGGCCGAGACCCGCTCCACCGCCAGATCGCGCGGGGCGGCCCGACCCACCGCCAGGGCGGTGACCGGGGCGCCCAGGGCGCGCAAGTCGGCGCGGGCCTTGCCCGAGAGCCCGTCGGCCAGGGCGGCGTTGTCGGCCCCGTCGGAGACCACCACCACGCCGGCCAGCTTGCGGGAGGAGCCCGCCCCCCCGGCGGCCACCGCCTGCAGCGCGCCCAGGAGGTCGGTGCGCGACCCCGAGGCCATCCCCCCCCGCGAGAGCACCGACGGGTCGGACGGGGTGAGGTCCCGGTCGAAGCCGTACCACTCGAGGCTCACGCGGTCGGAGAGCGCCTCCAGCTCGCCGCGGCTCTCGGCCAGGAAGCGCGCCGCCGCGGCGGCCCGGCTCTCGCCGCTCGGCTCGACCGGGAAGTTCATGGACCGGGACCGGTCCAGCAGCACCGCCAGGCGGCCCTTCACCTGCGCCGTCTGCAGGAGCTGTACCGCCGGCTCGGCGAGGAGGAAGAGGGCCAGCAGCGCCGAGGCGGCGCGCAGCCCGACGAGCGCCGCCCGGCGGCCGGCGCTCGCCTCGTCGCGCAGGCCGCGCCAGGCCAGCACCACCGCCGCCGCCGCCAGCAGCGCCAGCAGTGCCAGCGCCCAGCGCGGGAAGGGCGACAGCGAGGCGAACCGCCAGGCGTTGTAGGCCGCGTCGCTCACGGGGAGGCGGAGCGGTCAGCTCCTCCGCCGCAGGATGAAGGGCAGGTGCACCGCGTCGTCCTTGTAGTCGGTGCACAGCGCGTACATGGCGATGTTCACGCCCAGGCGGAAGGCGGTCTCGCGCTGCGCCTCGCCGCCGGGGGTGCAGTCGTACTCCCACTCGCCGAGCTGGCCGCGGGCCCAGGCCCCGGCGAGGTCGTTCTGGGAATAGACCACCGCCAGCCGGCCCGAGACCACCTGCCCCTCCAGCCAGGGCTTGCTGAGCACCCGGCCGCCCTGGTGGTCCACCAGGTAGAAGCTCTTGTAGATCACGTGCTCGCGGGCGATGCGCCCCAGGGGGGAGGAGGGGAGGAGCCGGGCCAGCTCCCGCCGCACCGCCGCGTCGAAGCCGGAGCCGTCGGACCCGTCGGCGGCGTCCACCAGCAGGAAGCCGCCGTACTGGAGGTGGCGGCGCAGCGCCGAGAGCCCGGCCTCGGAGAAGGGCGGGAAGGCCCCGTCGCCGGCGAGGTAGAGCATGGGGTGCAGGTGCAGCCCGGGGCGTCCCAGCCGCAGCGGGGCCGCGTCGGTGCCGGCCTCGATGCTGGTGCGCTGCATGAGCTCCCAGCACAGGCGCCGCAGCGC
>DASRTO010000591.1:0-3995 GCA_035655915.1 Anaeromyxobacteraceae bacterium | reverse complement strand
TCGGCCCCCTTCCTCGTCACCCGCGCTGTGCAGTTCATGGGCTCCATGGTGGCGTGGGCCAGGAAGGGGGCCTGGTACACGGCCTGGAGCTTTGTCTGGGCCGCGCCGAGTGCGGCCTCCAGGTCGCCGTCGGCGCGGACCACCCGCGGCTTCGCCGCGGGATCCGAAAGCAGCCGCTCCACCCCCACCGAGTCGAGCGAGCCGTTGGGCCCGTCGTCGAAGCGGACCTGCAGCGCCTCGCGCCCCCGGATGGCGGCCCAGGTGGAGGTGGCCACCACCGCCACGCCGCTCGGTACCTGGACCACCTTGCGGACCCCCGGCACCCGCCGAGCCCCGGCGTCCTCGAAGCCGGCCACCTTGCCGCCCACCACCGGCGGCCGCGCCACCGTGGCGAAGAGCATCCCCGGCAGCCGCACGTCGATGCCGAACACCGCCCGCCCGTCCACCTTGGACGGGGTGTCGAGGCGAGGGATGGGCTTCCCCACCAGCCGGAAGTCCCTGGGGTCCTTGAGCGGCGGATCCTTCGGAACCGGCAGCCTGGCCGCCGCGGCCGCCAGCGCGCCGTAGGCGAGCGTCCGCCCGGAGCCGTCGTGGACCACCTTCCCCGCCTCGGCGTGGCAGGACCTCGGCTCGACGCCCCAGCGCACCGCCGCCGCCAGGACGAGCATCTCCCGAGCCGCCGCGCCCGCCTTGCGCAGCGGGATCCAGGAGGCGCGCACGCTGCGCGACCCGCCGGTGCTCATCTGGCCGAACCTGGGGTCGGTCGGCGCCTGCTCGATGCGCACCGCCTTCCAGTCGCACTCCAGCTCCTCGGCCACCAGCATGGGCATCGAGGTGTGCACCCCCTGCCCCATCTCGGAGCGGACCACCCAGATGGCGACCTCACCGGAGGCGTCGACCGAGAGGAAGGCGTTGGGGGCGAAGGTCGCCGGGGTCGCGGCCCAGGCCTGCCGCGCCCCGAGGTGGAAGCCCAGCCAGAGCCCGGCGCCGGCTCCGGCCGAGACGCGGATGAAGTCCCGCCGCGACAGCTTCACGATGGGCGTCATGTCCGCTCCCTGGCCGCCCGCTTCACGGCGCGGCGGATCCGGTTGTAGGTGCCGCAGCGGCACAGGACGCCGCTCATGGCGGCCTCGATGTCGGCGTCGGCCGGGTCGGGCTTCCGGGCCAGCAGCGCCACCGCGGCCATGATCTGCCCCGACTGGCAGTAGCCGCACTGCGGCACCTCCTCGGCCACCCAGGCCCGCTGCAGCGGGTGGCGGCCGTCGGGCGAGAGCCCCTCGATGGTGGTGACGCGGTGCCCGGCGGCGTCCTTGGCCGCGACCTGGCAGGACCGCACCGCCTCCCCGTCGAGGAGCACGGTGCAGGCTCCGCACTGGGCGATGCCGCAGCCGTACTTGGTGCCGGTGAGCCCGAGCGCGTCGCGCAGCACCCATAGCAGCGGCGTCTCCGGCGGCACGTCGACCGTGCGCCGCTTTCCGTTCACCACGAGGGCGAGCTTCGCCATGGCGGCCTCCGTCGCCCGGTCATGCTAGCGCCGCACCGGGCCGCCGGGACGCGTCCCGGCCATCCCTGAAGGGTCACGCCCCCCTCCGGAGGCGACCTCCGGCGTCAGCCCTTCCTCGCCCGGGCGCCGGCCAGGGCCCGGGACACGAGGTCCCTCGCCTCGTCCTGGATGGACCTCAGATGCTCGCGGCCGCGGAAGCTCTCGGCGTAGATCTTGTAGACGTTCTCGGTACCGGAGGGCCGGGCAGCGAACCAGCCGGCCTCGGTCGCCACCTTGAGGCCTCCCAGGGGCGCCCCGTTCCCGGGCGCGGCGGTGAGGATCTCGCGGATGGGGTCGCCGGCCAGCTCCCTGGCCTCCACCTGCGAGGGCGAGAGCGCCGAGAGCGTCGCCTTCTCCTCGGGCGTGGCCGGGGCGTCGACGCGCTCGTAGACCGGCTCGCCCAGCTCCTCGGCCAGGTCGCGGTAGAGCGCGCCGGGATCGCGCCCGTGCCAGGCGGTCATCTCCGCGGCCAGGAGGCCGAGCAGCAGGCCGTCCTTGTCGGTGGTCCAGACCGTGCCGTCGCGCCGCAGGAAGGAGGCTCCGGCGCTCTCCTCCCCGCCGAACCCCAGCGAGCCGTCGAGGAGGCCGGGCACGAACCACTTGAACCCCACCGGCACCTCCACCAGGCGCCGGCCCATCTTCTTCGCCACCCGGTCGATGAGGCTGGAGGAGACCGCCGTCTTCCCCACCGCCGCGTCCCGGCGCCAGCCGTCGCGCCGGCGGAACAGGTAGGCCACCGCCGCCGCCAGGTAGTGGTTGGGGTTCATGAGCCCGGCGCCGCGGGTGACGATGCCGTGGCGGTCGACGTCGGCGTCGTTGCCGAAGGCCACGTCGAAGCGGTCCTTCATGGCGATGAGGCCGGCCATGGCGTGGGGCGAGGAGCAGTCCGTGCGGATCTTCCCGTCCCAGTCGAGCGGCATGAAGCGGAAGGTGGGGTCCACGACCGGGTTCACCACCGTGAGGTCCAGGCCGTGCCGCTCCGCCACCGCCCCCCAGTAGCCGACCGCCGCGCCGCCCATGGGATCCACGCCCAGGTGCGGCCGGGCCGATCGGATGGCCTCCAGGTCGAGCACCGCCGGCAGGTCGGCGGCGTAGGTCGCCACGTAGTCGTGGCGCCTGGTGGTGGCGGCGGCCAGGGCGCGGTCGAAGGGGATGCGGCGCACGCCGGAGAGCCCCTCGGCGAGCAGGGCGTTGGCCTGGTCCTGGATGGCGCGGGTCTGCAGCGTGTCGGCCGGGCCGCCGGAGGGCGGGTTGTACTTGAAGCCCCCGTCCTCGGGCGGGTTGTGGGAGGGCGTGACCACGATGCCGTCGGCGAGGCCGGCGCTGCGGCCCCGGTTCCAGGCCAGGATGGCGTGGGAGATGGCCGGCGTGGGGGTGTAGCCGCGGGCCGAGTCGATGCGCACTTCCACGCCGTTCCCCGCCAGCACCTCCAGGGCGCTGGCGAAGGCCGGCTCGGAGAGGGCGTGGGTGTCCATCCCCAGGAAGAGCGGCCCGTCGATGCCCTGCGCCTTCCGGTAACGGCAGATGGCCTCGGTGGCAGCCAGGATGTGCCACTCGTTGAAGGACCGCGACAGGGACGAGCCACGGTGGCCCGAGGTGCCGAAGGCCACCCGTTCCGCCGACATCGCGGGGTCCGGGCGCTCGGCGTAGTAGGCGGTGACGAGGCGCGGGACGTTCACCAGCATCCCGGCCGGAGCGGGCTTTCCGGCGAGCGGGCTCGGGCTCATGAGCCCATCCTGGCAGACCGACCCGCGCCGGGCCATCGCCCCGGGGGGGCTTCGCGGCCGCCGCCAGCCCCCAACGGTCCGTTGACATCCTCGGCCGGGCGCGCTGCGTTTTCACTCACGGAACGACTCGAACCGCGGGGGGTATGGCCACATACGGATCGGGAAGCCCGCGCAAGGAGGGCGAGCCGAGGCCGCCGGCGGCGGCGAAGGCCAGCAGGGGCCAAAGGTCCGTTGGACCCGCCCGCGCAGGGAGCGGCGGCCTTCGGGGCGGAGGGGTGCCGGCCTCCCGCCCCGTCCGTGTACCACGCGCCCACCGTAGCCCGCGGGCGGGGCCGCCTCGCCTCACCCCCTCCGCCCGGCGGAATTGATCCAGGGCAGCGGCGCCGCCCCGCCACCCGCCTACAATGGGGACGTGGGGGAGCGAGTGGACGCCCAGTCAAGCCGGCGCGCGGCGGCGCTCCGGGTCGCCGCCGCCTTCGCCGTGGTAGCGGCCGCCTTCGGCGCGGTGAACCTGATGCTGGTGCTGTCGCTGCGCCCCCAGGGGCAGCGCGCCGACGAGATCGCCTCCGCGCACCTCGAGGCGGTGACGCTGCTGGGACGGATGCGAGGCTTCGTGAGCGAGATGCGGGACGTGGTGCTGCTCTCCGAGCAGCTCGACCCCGCCCCGGCCGCGCTGGGACCGGTCAGGGAACGGCTGGCCCGCTCCCAGGCAGCTTTCGGGGAGG
>DASRTO010000590.1:0-5184 GCA_035655915.1 Anaeromyxobacteraceae bacterium | reverse complement strand
GTCGGGGCGAACACCGTGTAGGGACCGGGCCCCTTCAGCGTGGCGACCAGGTCCGCGGCCTGCACGGCGGCCACCAGCGTCTTGAAGTTGCCGGCGGCCACCGCGGTGTCCACCACGTCCTTGGGCGGCTCTCCGGCCGCTGCCGTCGACGGCAGGGCCGCCGCCAGCATCGCGGTGCAGAGTGCGGAGCGGATGGTTCGGCTCATGATTCGACTCCTCGTGGTTTGTCGGAAACGCCGTTCGATTGCGCCACGCGACTTCGACTACAGATCGATGCGGGAGAGCCGCCGCGCCGCCGCCGCGGCCGGCACCACCACCCACGCCAGGACCGACGCCGCCAGGAGCGCCGCCGCCCCGGCTGGGCCCCCGGTGAGCCGCAACAGGGCCAGCGACGAGGCGCCGAAGGCGGCGGTCCCCTCGATGCCGAGCAGGGCGCCGGTGCGCACCGCGCCGGCGGGGTTGGCAATGACCGAGATCACGAGGAGTCGCGAGGCGGCGGTGGAGGGCAGGAGCGACGCCACCCCCAGCGCGGCCAGGTCGAGGAGAATCGCAGCCGCGAACCACACCACCACCGCCAGCGCCAGCGCCCGGGTCCGCTTGCGTCCCACCGCGCCTGCGGCGATGAGCGCGGCGATGGCCAGGAAGGCTGCGGTGAGGAGGAACGAGCCCAGCACCAGGAGCCCGTAGCCCCACCCTCCCTCCTCCCCGGTGCTCGAGAAGACCACCAGGCCCGCCAGCCCGAAGCCCACGAACTCGGCGGCGGCCAGCGCCGCCAGGAGCCCGAGGAGCTTGCCGGCCAGGATGGCGTGGCGGGAGACCGGCTGGGAGAAGAGCAGCTCGGCGGTGCCCCGCTCCGGCGAGAGCGCCAGGACGCCCATGAGCAGCGAGGCCAGCGGCACCACCAGCACCACCAGCTGCACCAGCGAGGCGCTGGTGCGGGCGAAGTCCTGGAAGCCCCGGCCGCCGGAGAGGATGTAGCCGGAGGTCGAGACCCCGAGCGCCAGCAGGGCGAAGACGGCGGCGAAGATCTGCGTCCAGCGCGAGCGGGCCGCGAGCAGCAGCTCCTGCCGCGCCACCAGCCACGTCGGGGAGAGGCGCTCGCTCACGGCGCACCGTCCGGCGGGCCCGCCGTCCCGAAGACCTCCCCCGCGCCGAGCGGCGTCCCGCCCACGGCGGCGGGATCGGCGTCGCGGGAGTCGGCGCCCGCGTGGGCGAGGAGGTGCGAGGACATGGGCGTCTGCAGCCCCGGGCTCAGGGTGTAGATCGCCCGGGAGGCGCGCACCCACTCGCGGGTGCGGTGGTCGGCCACGAAGGCCACCGCCCCGCGGGGGAGGCGAGGCTGGGATTTCAGCCAATCGCGCAGGCAGCCCAGGTCGTCGAAGAACCTCGGCTCCTCGCCCGGAGCCGCCAGCTGGGCCGCGAAGCGGGCGTCGGAGACCGCCATCCGGCAGTGGGCGCAGGCGTCGTTCCGGGTGTCGAGCGCGGCCGGCTGGGCGGGCGCGCGCGTGCAGGCGAGCAGCGCCGCCCAGGCGGCGACGGCCAGCGCCCGCCTCACGGGGCCCCTCCCGCGCGCGCCAGGTCCCGGTACAGCTCGTCGAGCCGCCCGTCCTCGGAGACGAGGCCGCGGATCTCCAGACCGGCGGCGCGCACCGCCTCGAGCGCCGCCGCCCGGCACGAGGCCGGGCCGGGCACCCAGAGCTGCGACAACGACCAGCGGGTGCCGGGCGCCGCCGCCTGGACCCGCGCCAGCAGCTCGGAGGGGCAGGCCTCGAGCCGGATCCGCATTGCGCCGCGCTCGGCGAGCCGCTCGGAGAGATCCCGCTGCGACACGTCCGCCACCAGCCTCCCCTCCACCAGCACCGCCACCCGGTCGGCCAGCCGCTCGACGTCGCCCCACTGGTGCGAGGTGAAGAGCACGGTCTGGCCCTGCTGGCGCCTGCGCTCCACCAGGCCGTAGAAGGCGCACAGGCCGTCGGCGTCCAGGGAGGACGTCGGCTCGTCGAGGAGCAGCACCGGCGCCTCCGGCAGCACCGCCACCGCCAGCCCCAGCCGCTGCGTCATGCCGCCGGAGTAGGTCCCCACCTGCCGGCCGGCGGCCCCGTTCAGCGCCGAAATCCGAAGGACGTCCTCGGTCCGCTCCGGGGCGACGCGCCGGAGCCTGCGGTAGAACTCCACCACCTCGCGACCGGTGAGCGAGTCGGGGAAGGAGACCTTCTGCGGCAGGAAGGAGAGCACCCGGCGGGCGCCCGCCTGCCAGGCCGGCAGTCCGGGCTCGCCCACCAGGACCCGGCCCGACGAGGGCCGGAGCAAGCCGGCCGCGGCCTTGAGCGAGGTGGTCTTCCCCGAGCCGTTGGGACCGAGCAGCGCCACCACCTCGCCGGCCCGGACCGCCAGGGTCAGCGATTCGACTGCGCGCTGGGCGCCGAAGGACTTGCTCATGGCCTCGAAGCGGATCACGCCGCCCTCCGCCGGCCGCGTCCGGCGCGGAGCACCAGGAGCCCCACCCCGGCCAGGGACAGGGCGCCCGCCGTCCCCCACGGGTCGACGCGGGTCCGGCGCGCCGCGGGCGCCGGGACGTCCGGGAGCGGTGGCGGCCGGGCCAGTGGGGCCCGGTCCTGCACCTGCACGGGGTCGAGGACCGGGAAGGCGCGCTCCGCCGCCGCCAGCGCGGCGGCCGCCAGGCTCTGCGCCAGCAGGTCGGCCGCGGTGAGGTTGCCGCGGAAGTGGTCGAAGAGGCTCGTGAGCACGTAGGGGAGGTCGCTGCGGCCGTCGCCGTCGAGGTCGGGGGCGTCGTTCCCCGACCAGTAATTGCCGTCGAAGAGGGAGTCGGTGCGGCGGGCGAAGAGCGTGAGGGGGGTGAGGTTGCCCAGGAAGGCGTTCCCCTCGAAGCGGTTCTCCGCGGAGGAGCCGTACAGCACCACGGCGACGTCCGACTCGGCGATGACGTTTCGCCGGAAGACGTTGCGCCGGGAGCCCTCCAGGAAGATGCCGCGCGCGTTGTCGGCGATGAGGTTGTCCTCGGCCACCGAGTCGTCCAGGTCCTTGAAGAGCAGGCCCACCGAGGCGAAGCCGCGGTTGTGGAGGAAGCGGTTGCGCCGGAACTGGATGCGCTTCGAGAACATGAGCACCGCGCCCGCCGCCGAGCGCTCGAAGAGGTTGTCCTCGAAGAGGTTGTCGTCCGAGCTCATGTAGTGGAGCCCGTAGCGCAGGTCCCGGGCCGCGTTCCCGCGAATGATGCCCCGCGAGGCGTTCTGGATGTAGATGCCGTCGCGCGCCTCGGCGATGTCGTTCCCGGAGAACGTGAAGCCCTCCGTGTTCCAGACGTGGATGCCCGAGCCCTTCTCGCCCGCCTCCCGGCCGGGGATGCCGCGGATGACGTTGCCTTCCACCACCGCGCCGGGCGCCTCGCGCACGTAGACGCCGTAGAGGGCGTTGGCGATGCGACAGCCGCGGACCACCGCTCCGGGGGCGGCCACGTGCACCCCCGACGAGTCGGCACTGATGTCGCCGCCGGCGAGCCCGTCGATGTCGAAGCCCTCCACCGACACGCCCGGGGCCCGGACGCGAACCACGCTCCCCTTTCCCGAGCCGACCAGCCGGGGCCGGTTCCTCCCCAGCAGCCGGACGGTGCGGTCCAGGTACAGGTCGCCCCGGTACTCGCCGGGCTCGATCACCAGGGTCGAGCCCGGCGCCGCGGCGTCGATGCGCGCCTGGAGCGGCGAGGCCTCCGCCGGCGGCGGCCGCCCCTCCAGGGCGCCCGGCAGGACGGGCTCCATCTCCCCGGCCGCCGAGAGCAGGGCCAAGACCAGAGCCGGGGAGACGGCCACGTCCTCCTCCTAGGCAGCCTGGGACGCGCCCTCCTCGCGTCCCGCCGCCCGCCAGGAGAGGGCCAGCGCGGCCAGGAGCGCCAGGGCGGCGCCGCCGAGCGCGTAGGAGCCCAGCGCCGGGTAGGAGTAGATCTCGAAGTTCGCGATCTGCTGGCCGCCGAGGACCGGCGGCATGAAGGGCTGGACCTTCACGGCGGCGGTGGGGGCCAGCTCGTGGCCGTACGACCAGAGCTTGTAGGCGAACGACCACAGGGAGAAGAGGCTGAAGTAGGCGAAGAGCACGGTCACGTCGAGCACGTGCCCCACCGTCCCGAACACCACCGCCCGCAGGATGAGGAGCCCGACGGCGCCGACGACGAAGGGCAGCCACTTGAACTCGGTGAAGTCCTCGGCGGCCAGATCGCGCATGCCGATGTAGTGGTTGAGGATGTTGATCTCCTTGATGTCCTGACCCTTGTTCCCGCCCTCCAGCTTGTAGCTGTAGATGTCGAGGCGCAGCCCCGACTGGTACTGCGGGGCGTACATGGTGAGCTTCCAGAGCGGGGAGACGTAGGTGGGGACCAGGAGCAGGGTGGCCACCAGGAGGAGGCCCCGCGGACCGAGCCCGAGCGGGTGCCGCAGGGTGCGGGTGCTCTTCTCGACGAACGATCTCACGGGGCTCCTCCCTCCACGGCGCTACTTGGGCTTCACCACCAGGTACCCCTGCATCTCCTGGTGGAGCGCAGAGCAGAAGTTGGTGCAGTAGTAGGGGAACACCCCCGGCTTGTCGATCTTGAGCGTCACCGTCTTGGTCTCGCCCGGGTCCACCACGATGTTGGTGTTCCAGTCCAGCAGGCCGAAGCCGTGCAGCTCGTCGGTGGTCTGCTCGATGTTGGTGAGGGCGAAGGTCACCGTGTCGCCCTGCTTCACCTCCACCGAGGTCGGCGTGATGGTGGAGCGCACCAGCACCGCCTTCACCAGCACCTTGTCGCCCTGGCGGGTCACCCCGGCGTCCTTCACGTCCCAGATGGCGTGGGGGTGCTTGTTCTCCTCCTTGGGGTAGACCTCGATGGGGTGGAGCTTGTCGGCCTTGATGATCTGGGCGTAGTGCGGCTCGGGCTCGGTGAAGGCGTCGTAGATGAGCTTCATCTTCTCCTCGGAGATGTCCACCAGCTGCGAGGACTCGGGCTGCGACGGGCCCACCGAGAGGTGGCGGCCGTGCGAGAGCTTGTTGAGTCCCACCAGGTACTTGCCGTCCGGGCTCACCGTGTCGCCCTCGGCGGCGGCCAGGTGGCCGATGGAGTAGCTCATGGGCACCTTGTCGACCACCTCCCAGGTGCCGAGCTTCCACTTGACGATGGCGCTGTCCACGAAGAGC
>DASRTO010000589.1:0-3090 GCA_035655915.1 Anaeromyxobacteraceae bacterium | reverse complement strand
CGCCTCCGCAGCCGCGGCCGCCGTCATTGCCTACCTCGCGGCGCCGCCCGCGGCCGCCGCCAAGGCGGCCCCGGCCGCCGGCGCCAAGCCGGGCACCTACTCGGCCACGGTCTACGTGGCCGGCCACGGCGGGCACTTCTCCAAGGCGGACGTGACCATCGACCCGAGCAACGCCGATGAGCCCATCAAGGTCGCCAACCTCGAGATGGTGAGCATCGGGTCGCCCGAGAGCCACAAGACCCACGACGCGCGCATCGACGCGAACGACAAGAACACGTTGTTCTGGTCGACCTACGCCCTCGACAAGGAGGGCAAGATGCACGTGGGCAAGACCGACCTCAAGACCGGCGAGGTGGTGAAGGACGTGGCCCTGACGCCCGATCCCCGGTCCCCCGCCAAGACCGGTCCGGTCTACTGTGCCTCGGGCCAGAGCAGGAACGCCTTCATGCCGGTCTTCATGGGAACCGAGGGGTACATCGACGTCTTCGACAAGAAGACCATGAAGCACCAGCGGCGGATGTTCGTGAGCGACCTCGGGTACAAGGCCGGCACCTACCAGTTCGTCCATGGCACCAACTCCAACGACCTGAAGAAGTTCGTCATCGCCGTGACCATGAAGGGCGGGGACGGGAACATGAACGGGAAGCAGGACCTGGTGCTCCTCGACCTCCCGGCGCTGGAGAAGGGCAAGTTCAAGGTCATCGCCAAGGCCACCCTCGCCGGCGAGCCCACCAAGACCATCACCTTCCGGCAGTACTTCAGCCGCGACGACAAGCTCATCTACCAGGCCGCCGGCGACCGCATGTGGGTGCTGGATGCCAAGACGCTGAAGATGGTGGACGAGAAGATGACCAAGCCAGCCCTGGGCGAGAACCACGACGTGCAGCCCACCCCGGACGGGAAGTACGCCCTGCTGACGCTGCGCACCGCCGACATCACGGGGTGCGATCCCGAGGGCAAGCCCACGCCCGACAAGAAGATCACCGACGGCACGCTGGCGCTCTACGACGCCGGGGCCAGGAAGCTCGTCGGCAAGACCACCTCGGTGTGCTTCGGCTGCCACAAGGACATGGGGAAGGGCGACAAGAACGCCATCCTCTGCGGCCTCGCCGCCAACTTCGGCAAGTAGGCCTCCTTGCGTCCGGCTCGTTCCACCCGCCCTCCGGCGGGTGGAGCGAGCCCCCGCGAGCGCGAGCGCGCCCCATGCCCAGGACCTTCGGCCTCTCCAGGCACGCCCTCAAGAACCTGAAGCGACGTCCGGCGCGGGCCGCGATCCTGGTCATGGCCATCGGCCTGCTGGTCTCGGCGCTAGTGCTCGGGCTGTCGTTCGTCCGCCGCGTCGAGTCGAGCATCCGCCAGACCACCGACCGGCTGGGCGCAGACCTGCTGGTCGTGCCCACCGGCTCCCGGGGCTCGGCCGAGGACGTGCTCATCGACCACCGGGTCAAGGGCTTCTACATGGAGGGGGGCCTGGTCGACCGGGTGCGGGCCGTGCCCGGTATCGCGCGGGTCACCGCCCAGACCTACCTGGTCACCGTGGGCGGGGCCTGCTGCGACGTGCCCGACACCATGGTGGTGGCCTTCGACCAGGAGAGCGACTTCGTGGTGAAGCCCTGGCTCGGCCGGGCGCTGGGGCGGAAGCTGGGCCACGGAGAGGCCCTGGTCGGGAGCGAGTCCGCGCTCAACATCGGGCTGGGCCTCACCGACGTGGACGCGGTCTTGTTCGGCAACGTCTTCAGGATGGTTGGGGTGCTCGAGAAGACCGGCACCGGGCTCGACACCGCCGTGTTCGTGGACCGGGGCAACGTCCAGGACCTGATCCGCAAGGGCAAGCCCAGGGTCGCCGAGGGGCAGGTCTCGGTCATCTTCGCCAGGGTCGAGCCGGGCGTCGATCCCCAGGTGGTCGCCGGCCGCATCGAGGACTCCATCGTCGAGGTGGACGCGGTGGCGCGGCGGGACGTGGGCAAGAGCGTCCTCGCCGCCCTGGGCGACCTGAGCCGGATCTTCGCGGCCTTCATCGCCGTGGCCTCGCTCATGGCGGCCTGCCTGGCCTGGGCGGTCTTCTCCGGCATCGCCAACGAACGGGCCCGTGAGGTGGGGATCCTGCGGGCCATCGGGGCCACCGAGTCCCACGTGATCCGGCTCTTCCTCCTCGAGGTGGTCATCGTCGGAGGGCTCGGCAGCGCCCTGGGCGTCCTCTTCGGGACCGCCCTCTCGCTGGCGCCGGCCCGGGGGTTCACCATCCTCCGGAGCGTCACCGCCGACCTCGGCGGGGCGGAGCGCGCCGCCATCGCCGCGGCGGGCCTCCTCGTCGGCACCGGCGTGTGCGTCCTGGGCGCGCTCCTGCCCATCCGGCGAGCCGGGCGCATCGAGCCGTTCATGGTGCTGAAGGAGGAGTGAGGTGGCGCACCTGGTGGTGGAGCGGGTGGGGAAGCGCTTCGCGGCCGGCGGGGACCGCCCCGAGGCGGTGGCGGACGTCTCCTTCACCGTCGAGCGCGGCGACTTCGTCTCCATCGTGGGCCACTCCGGCTCCGGCAAGACCACGCTGCTCTCGATCCTGGGCGGTATGGCGAGGCCCTCGTCGGGCCGGGTCCTGGTGGACGGCGCCGACCTCTACGCCCTGGACGGGGATCGCCTCACCGCCTTCCGGCGCGAGCGCGTCGGGTTCGTCTTCCAATTCGCCAGCCTGCTCCCAGTCCTGACGGCACGGGAGAACGTGCTCCTGCCGGTGACGCTCCACGCCCGCGCCGGCCCCCTGAACGGGGCCGAGACCCGGGCGCTGGAGCTGCTGCGCCTGGTCGGGCTCGGGGACCGGTCCGACGCCTATCCCTCGCAGCTCTCCGGAGGCCAGCAGCGGCGCGTGGCCATCGCGCGCGCCTTCATGAACGAGCCGTCGCTCGTCCTGGCCGACGAGCCCACCGGCGACCTCGACGAGCAGACCGAGGCCGAGGTGATGGAGCTCTTCGTGAGGATGAACCGGGACCGGGGCACGACCTTCGTCATGGTCACGCACGACTCCGGGCTGGCCGCGCGAGCGGGACGTCGGATGCGGATGCAGGACGGCCGGATCCGGGAGCTGTGAACGTCCCC
>DASRTO010000588.1:0-1839 GCA_035655915.1 Anaeromyxobacteraceae bacterium | reverse complement strand
CGACGCGCCGCCAGCACCGGGCGCGCTCGGCGCCGCGCCGCGGGTCGAGCTTCACCACCGAGCGCGCGGCCGCAAAGGGCAGGAGCCGCTCCACGCCCAGCTCGGTGGCCTTCTGGACCACCAGGTCGCCCTTCTCCCCCTTGGGCAGGGCGAAGGCCAGCCAGAGGCGGGCACCCGGCGGCGGCGCGTCGCGGCGGGGCCCGAGCGCCAGCTCGTCCCCCGGGCCAAGCGCCGCCGTCCAGGCCCCACCCGCGCCGTCGAAGACCTCCACCTCGTCGCCGGGGCGGAGCCGGAGCACGGTCTTGAGGTAATGCCTCGCCTCGGCGGTGAGCCGGGCCCGCCCCCCGGCGATCCGCTCCGGCGGAAGGTGGAGGCGCCGCGCGCTCACCGTCCCCTCGCCGTCGTCCGCGCCGGTCCCCGCCGCCGGGGCGGCCTCGCCAACACCAGCAGCACCCACTCGCCGCCCCGCCGCTCGTCCTCGGCGGAGAGGCCGTGGCGCCGGAAGGCCCGCCGCACCTCGTCCACCTGCCCGGCCAGGAGGCCGGCGAGGAGCAGCCGCCCGCCCGGCGCCAGTTGCCGCGCCAGCCCCGGCGCCAGCTCCACCAGCGTGTTGGCGAAGATGTTGGCCACCACCAGGTCGAACGGCCCGCGCACCCGGGAGAGCGGCGCCCCGCCGACCTCGACCGGCGCGGCGTTCCGCGCCGCGTTCTCCCGCGCCACCTCGACCGCCACCGGGTCGCGGTCGATGGCCGCCACCCGCCCGGCGCCGAGCTTGCGGGCCGCGATGGCCAGGAGCCCCGACCCGGTCCCGACGTCGAGCAGCGACGCGCCGGGCCGGGCCTGGAGCAGATCGTCGATGGCGCGCAGGCAGAGCGCGGTGGTGGCGTGGGTCCCGGTGCCGAAGGCCATCCCGGGGTCGAGCACCACCTCGGCGGCCCCGGGCGGCGGCGCCTGCTCGATCCAGGAGGGCCGCACGAAGACCCGCCCCACCGAGAAAGCCGCGAGGCCCTCCTTCCAGGCCTCTCCCCAGTCCCGGTCCGGCACCTCGGCGACCGAGGCGGCCAGGCCGGCCCCGGCCGCCGCGCGCTCGGCCTCGCCGCGGCTGGCGAACCAGGCCAGGAGCAGCGAGCGGCCCGGCCCGGGCCGGGAGGCGCCCGGCATGGGGACGATCGAGTCGTCCCGCTCCTCCACCCCCCGGGCGCCGGCCTCGAAGAAGAGCGCGCTCACCCGCTCGGCGTCGTCGCGGCCCACCTCGGCGGTGAGGGCATAGCTCGGCGGCACCGCCGAACGGTAGCATTTCACCGGCTTTTTGGGCCGCCCGGGGAATCCGCGGTAGCATGGCGCTCGCCGCTCCCGGCGGCGGGGCCATGGCGCGACAGATCGTCCACATCGAGTCGGACCCGCTCCTCGCCGAGGAGGTGCGCCGCGCCTTCGCCCCGGCCGGCTTCGAGGTGCTGACCGTGCCGCAGGGCGGGCCGGCCGTGGACCGCTGCCGGGCGGCCCGCCCGGACCTCATCCTCCTCGCCGCCGAGCTGCCCGACATGAGCGGCTTCTCGGTGTGCAACCGCCTCAAGCGGGCCCTGGGAACCGTCCCCCTCATCCTCTACACGGCCGAGGCCACGCCCTCGGCCATCGAGGCCCACCGCGCCACCCGCACCCGGGCCGACGACTACCTCCAGAAGCCCTTCGACATGGCGGATCTGGTGGGCCGCGCCGCTCAGCTGCTCCAGGCGGCGCCCGGTGGCGCCCCTGCGGCGGCGCCGCCGGCCCGGCGGCGCGCCCAAGGCTCGGCCCCGCCGTCGCTACCGCGGGTCGCCCCGCCACGCCGGCCGCCGGCCC
>DASRTO010000587.1:0-2756 GCA_035655915.1 Anaeromyxobacteraceae bacterium | reverse complement strand
GCGCAGGTCGTTGCCCTCCTCCAGCTTGCGCCCCATGCCGCCGCAGCCGGCCGCGGCGGCGAGGAGCGCCGCCAGGAGGAGGCGGCGCCGGGCGATCACGGGGCGGCGCCCCCCGCGCCGCCCTCCGGCGGCTCCTCTCCGCCCCCGCCCTCGGCGCCGCCGCCCTCGGTGCCGCCGCCCTCGGTGCCATTGCCCTCGCCCTCGCCGTTCCCGCCTGCCTCAGGGGCGTCGCGCACCCCGGCGGCGTCGGCCTCGCCAGAGGTCTCCGCCACCCGGGCCACCGCCATGACCAGCTCGTCGCGGGACTCGACGGCGATGAGGCGGACCCCCTGGGTGTTGCGGCCGATGACCGAGATCTGCTTCACCGGGAGGCGGATGAGCATGCCCCGGTTGGTGATGAGCATGACCTCCTCGCCGTCCTGCACCGGGGCCGCGGCCACCACCGGGCCGTTCCGCTCGGTGGTCTTGATGGTGATGATCCCCTTGCCGCCGCGGCTCTGCACCCGGTACTCGGAGAGCTCGGTGCGCTTCCCGTAGCCGTTGCGGGTCACGGTGAGGATGGTGGGAGCCTGGGGCTCCCCCGGGGGCGGCGGGACCAACGATTCGGCCGACACCACCTCGTCCCCCTCCTCCAGCGTGATGCCCTTCACCCCGTGGGCGGCGCGACCCATGGGGCGGACCTCGGACTCCTCGAACTGGATGGCCATCCCCTGGGCGGTGGAGAGCAGGATGTGGCTCGCCCCGTCGGTGAGGCGCGCCGCGATGAGCTCGTCCCCCTCCTCGATGGAGAGGGCGATGATGCCGGAGGGGCGCGGGCGGCTGTAGGCGTCGAGGCGGGTCCTCTTGACCAGCCCGCGCCGCGTGGCCTGGAAGACGTACTGGCCGCCCTCCGGCTGGGCCTCGGGGCCCTCACCCTCCCCCTCCTCGCCCCCGGCCGGCGGCTCGGGGAGCCGCGCCACCGGCAGGATGGCGGCCACCTTCTCGCCCTGGGCCAGCTGCACCAGGTTGACGATGGGCTTGCCGCGGGCGGCGCGGCCGGCCTGCGGGATCTCGTGGACCTTGAGCCAGTAGACCTTGCCCTTGTCGGAGAAGACCAGCAGGTAGCTGTGGGTGGAGGCCACGAAGAGCATCTCCACGAAGTCCTCGTCGCGGGCCACCGCGCCGGTCCTGCCGCGCCCGCCGCGCCGCTGGGCCCGGTAGGTCGAGACCGGGTTGCGCTTCACGTAGCCGAGGTGGGAGACGGTCACCACCATCTCCTCCTCCTTGATGAGGTCCTCGGCCTCGAAGGCCTCGGCCGCGCCGCGGATCTCGGTGCGCCGCTCGTCGCCGAAGAGGTCGCGCACCTCCTCCAGCTCCTTGACGATGACCTCCAAGAGCACCTTCTCGCTGGCCAGGATCTCCCGGAGGCGGGCGATGAGCCCCTGCACCTCCTCGAGCTCGTCCAGGATCTTCCGGCGCTCCAGGCCGGTGAGGCGCCTGAGCTGCAGCTCGAGGATGGCCTTGGCCTGGATCTCGGAGAGCCCGAACTCCCGCTGGAGCCCGTCCCGGGCGGCGTCGCCGTCGGGGGCCTTCTTGATGAGCTCGATGATGGCGTCCAGGTGGTCGAGGGCGATCTGGAAGCCGAGCAGCACGTGCTCCCGCGCCCGAGCCTGCTTGAGCTCGAAGCGGGTGCGGCGCGTCACCACGTCGCGCCGGTGGGCCACGAAGCGCTCGAGGAGCTGCTTGAGGTCGAGGATGCGCGGCTGGCCGCCGTCGATGGCGAGCAGGGTGACCCCGAAGCTGGTCTGGAGGTCGGTGTGCTGGTAGAGGTTGTTCAGCACCACCTGGGTCACCGCGTCGCGCTTCAGCTCCACCACGATGCGCATCCCCTCGCGCGAGCTCTCGTCGCGCAGGTCGGCGATGCCCTCGATCTTCCGGTCGCGCGCCAGCTCGGCGATGCGCTCGATGAGCCGGGCCTTGTTGACCTGGTAGGGGATCTCGGTGACGACGATGGACTCGCGCTCGGTCTTGGGGTGGACCTCGATCTCGGCCCGGGCCCGCACCGCGATGGCGCCGCGGCCGGTCTCGTAGGCCTGCTTGATGCCGTCCCGGCCCAGGATGATGCCGGCGGTGGGGAAGTCCGGGCCGGGGACGAGCTTCACGAGGTCGGCCACCGTGGCCTTGGGGTTCTGCACCAGGTGGATGGCGGCGCCGAGGACCTCCTTCAGATTATGCGGCGGGACGTTGGTGGCCATGCCCACCGCGATGCCGGCCGAGCCGTTGACGAGCAGGTTGGGGAAGCGGGCCGGGAGGACCAGCGGCTCCTCGGTGGAGTCGTCGAAGTTCGGCCCCCACTCCACGGTCTCCTTGTCGATGTCGGCGAGGAGGAAGTCGGCGAGCCTCGCCAGCCGGGCCTCGGTGTAGCGGTAGGCGGCGGCAGGGTCGCCGTCGATGGACCCGAAGTTGCCCTGCCCGTCGATGAGCGGGTAGCGCAGGTTCCAGTCCTGGGCCAGCCGCACCAGCGCGTCGTAGACCGCGGCGTCGCCGTGCGGGTGGTACTTCTTCAGGACCTCGCCCACCACCCCGGCGCACTTCGAGTAGCGCTTGTTGTGGTGCAGCCCCTCGGCGTGCATGGCGTAGAGGATGCGCCGGTGCACCGGCTTCAGGCCGTCGCGGACGTCGGGGAGGGCCCGCCCGATGATGACCGACATCGAGTAGTCGAGATACGAGCGCCGCATCTCGTCCTCGATGGCGACGGTGGCGCGGTGCCCGTCCCC
>DASRTO010000586.1:0-2013 GCA_035655915.1 Anaeromyxobacteraceae bacterium | reverse complement strand
CCATGGCGGCCGCCCCGGCGGCGCCGCCGGCCCGGCCCACCTCGACCCAGGCGGTGGTCATCTCCCGCCCCACGGTGCCGGTGCGCCGCGTCACCCCGCCCACCGTGTCGCGGCAGAGCTTCCCGGTGGCGCCCGGCCCGCGCGCCCTGGGCGAGGTGCGCGAGCTCAAGGTGGTGCCGGGCATGCTCGGCCGGGACCGCGAGTTCATCGACGTCACCAAGGACAAGAAGCGCCGCGGCGCCGGGCGCCCCATGTCCGAGGCCGAGAAGAGCCTGTCCGGGAAGGAGCTGCTCCAGGCCGCCATCTCCGACCGCTCCTTCGTCCCGGTGCGGGGCAAGAAGAAGAAGCCCACCAAGAAGGGGCAGAAGACCCAGATCACCGAGCGCGCCGAGCACAAGAAGGTCATCCGCATCGAGGAGGCCATCTCGGTCTCCGACCTCTCCCAGGCCATGGGGGTCAAGGCCTCCGACCTCATCCGCAAGCTGATGCAGGCCGGCACCATGGCCACCATCAACCAGCTGGTGGACGCCGACACCGCCACCTTCCTGGCCAGCGAGTTCGGCTTCACGGTGGAGAAGAAGGGCTTCGAGGTCCAGGAGTACCTGCCCGAGGTGCAGGAGGACGAGTCGCAGCTCGCGAACCGGCCGCCGGTGGTCACGGTGATGGGCCACGTGGACCACGGCAAGACCTCGCTCCTCGACGCCATCCGGCAGGCCGACGTGGCCGCCGGCGAGGCCGGGGGCATCACCCAGCACATCGGCGCCTACTCGGTGCAGACGCCCCACGGCCCCATCACCTTCCTGGACACCCCCGGCCACGAGGCCTTCACCGCCATGCGGGAGCGGGGGGCCAAGGTGACCGACCTGGTGGTGCTCGTGGTGGCCGCCGACGACGGGGTCATGCCCCAGACCGCCGAGGCCATCAAGCATGCCAAGGCGGCCGGGGTCACCATCCTGGTGGCCATCAACAAGATCGACAAACCGGGGGCCGCCCCCGAGCGCGTCATGCAGCAGCTCACCGAGTACGAGCTGGTGGCCGAGAAGTGGGGCGGCACCACCATCATGCTGCCGGTGTCGGCCCGCACCAAGGAGGGGCTGCCCGAGCTCCTGGAGTACATCGCCCTGCAGGCCGAGGTCCTCGACCTCAAGGCCAACCCCGACAAGCCAGCTGCCGGCGCGGTCATCGAGGCCAAGCTGGAGAAGGGGCGCGGCCCGGTGGCCACCGTGCTGGTCCAGGAGGGGACCCTGCGGGTGGGCGACGCCCTGGTCACCGGTGTGCACCACGGCCGGGTGCGCGCCATGATGAACGAGCGCGGGGAGCAGGTGAAAGAGGTGCCCCCCGGCTACCCGGTGGAGGTGCTGGGGCTCGACGGGGTGCCCACCGCCGGTGACGAGTTCAACGTGGTCTCCGACGAGAAGGCCGCCAAGGAGGTGGCCGAACACCGCGCCGAGAAGGCTCGCCAGAAGGAGCTGGGCCAGGTCAAGAAGGCCACCCTGGAGGATCTGTTCGCCAAGGCCAAGACCGACGAGCAGAAGGTCCTGAACGTGGTGGTCAAGGCCGACGTGCAGGGCTCGGCCGAGGCGGTGTCCCAGGCGCTGGAGAAGGCCGCCACCCGGAAGGTGGGGGTGCGCATCCTCGACTCGGGCGTGGGGGTCATCACCGAGTCCGACGTCCTCACCGCCGCCGCCGGGCGCGGCATCATCGTGGGATTCGGGACCAAGCCCGAGACCAAGGTGGACCAGATCGCCAGCCAGCAGGGCGTGAAGATCCTGCTCTTCGACATCATCTACGAGGCTGTGGACAAGGTCCGCGAGGAGATGGCCGGCCTCCTGGAGCCCATCGTCAAGGAGAAGCCGCTCGGCAAGGCCGAGGTGCGGCAGGTCTTCAACATCTCCCGGGTGGGCGTCATCGCCGGCTGCGGCGTGTCCGAGGGCGTCATCCGGCGGACCGGCCACGTGCGGGTGCTGCGCGACCGCAAGGTGCTCCACACCGGCCGGATCTCCTCGCTGAAGC
>DASRTO010000585.1:0-4330 GCA_035655915.1 Anaeromyxobacteraceae bacterium | reverse complement strand
CGGGACGTTGGCCACCGTCCCCTCGATGATCTTGAGCAGCGCCTGCTGCACCCCCTCGCCGGAGACGTCGCGGGTGATGGAGGGGTTCTCCGACTTGCGGGCGATCTTGTCGATCTCGTCGATGTAGACGATGCCCTTCTGGGCCCGCTCGATGTCGTGGTCGGCGGCCTGCAGCAGGTTGACGATGATGTTCTCCACGTCCTCGCCGACGTAGCCGGCCTCGGTGAGGCAGGTGGCGTCGGCGATGGTGAAGGGGACGTTGAGGATCTTGGCCAGCGTCTGGGCCAGGAGCGTCTTGCCCGACCCGGTGGGCCCGAGCAGCAGGATGTTGGACTTCTGCAGCTCCACGTCGTCGAGGCTGACCCGGCTCTCGATGCGCTTGTAGTGGTTGTGGACGGCGACCGCCAGCGTCTTCTTGGCGCGCTCCTGCCCCACCACGTACTCGTCGAGGATGGTCTTGATCTCGGCCGGGCGGGGGACGCGCAGCTTCTGGTCTCGCTTCTCCTCGCTGGAGATCTCCTCGGCGATGATGTCGTTGCACAGGCCGATGCACTCGTCGCAGATGTAGACGGTGGGCCCGGCGATGAGCTTCTTCACTTCCTTCTGCGACTTGCCGCAGAAGCTGCAGCAGAGCGTCTCGCGCTTCTCCACGTGGGTCGCCTCCGCCCTCCATTGTAGCGCGGAGGGCGCCCGGGCGCCTCATCAGGGCTTCTTCTCGGTCCCCTTCTTGTGGACGATGACCTCGTCGATGAGACCGTACTCCTTGGCCTCTCCCGGCCCCATGAAGTAGTCGCGGTCGGTGTCCTTCTCGATGCGCTCCAGCGGCTGGCGGGTGTGCCGGGCCAGGATCTCGTCGAGCCGCTTCTTGAGCCGCAGCGCCTCGCGGGCCTGGATCTCGATGTCGGTGGCCTGGCCGCTGAAGCCGCCGGAGAGCTGGTGGATCATGATGCGGGCGTTGGGGACGGCGAAGCGCTTGCCGGGGGCGCCGGCGGCCAGCAGCACCGCCCCCATGCTGGCGGCCTGCCCGATGCAGATGGTGGAGACCGGCGGCTTCACGTACTGCATGGTGTCGTAGATGGCCAGGCCGGCGGTCACCGACCCCCCGGGGCTGTTGATGTAGAGGGAGATGTCCTTGTCCGGGTCCTCCGACTCGAGGAACAGCATCTGCGCCACCACGATGTTGGCCACGTCGTCGTCGACGGGCGTGCCGATGAAGACGATGCGGTCCTTGAGCAGGCGCGAGTAGATGTCGTAGGCCCGCTCGCCGCGGTGGGTCTGCTCCACGACGTAGGGCATGGGGACGTAGGGCATCGAAAGGATCCTCGGCTAGGTGAAGGTGGCCTGGGCGGTGAGGAAGGCCAGGGCCTTGTCCTCCCGCAGCTTGTTCTTTAGCGCCTGCCGCGAGTCGCCGCCGCGGATCTGCCGCTGCACCTGCTCCACCGGGATCCCCAGCTCGCCGGCGATGCGGGCCGCCTCCGCCTGCACGTCGCCCTCGACCACCTCGATCTTCTCGGCGTCGGCGATGGCCTCGAGGAGCAGCGCCCCCTTGACCTGAAGGAGGGCGTTCTCGCGCAGGTCGGCCCGCAGGCGGGCCACGTCCAGGTCGAGCCGCCGGATGTCGACGCCCTGCCGGGCGAAGCGGTCGGCCGCGCCCTCCAGCATGGAGTCGATGGCCCGCTCCACCAGCGCCGGCGGCACCTCGAAGTCGTTCTTCTGCAGGGCGGCGCGGAGGAGGGCGTCGCGCGTCTCGACCTCCACCCGCCGCGCCTCCCGCGCCTCCAGGTCGCGGCGCAGGCGGGCCCGCAGCGCCTCCAGGGTGGCCACCCCCGGGAGCGCCAGGTCCTTGGCGAGGTCGTCGTCCAGGGCCGGCACCTGCCGGGCCTTCAGGGCCTTCAAGGTGATGGAGAGCCGGGCCACCTTGCCGCGCAGTTCGGCGACCTGGTGGTCGGCGGGGAACGGGTGCTCCACCTCCACCGTCTCGCCGAGGCGCTTCCCGGCCAGCACGGGGAAGAAGCCGCTCCAGGGATCCCCCTCCGCCACCTGCACCGTCACCCCCTCGGCCTCGCCGCCCGGGAAGGGCTGGCCGCCGATGGTCCCCCGGTGGTCGACCACCGCCCAGTCGCCCGGCTGCGCCTCGAAGCGCCCCTCCACCGGGACCAGCTGCGCCATCGACTGCTGCAGCCTGGTCAGCTCGTCGGCGACCATCTGATCGGTGACCTCGGTGGTCCTCCTCTGGACCTGCAGCCCCCGGTAGTCCCTGGGCTCCAGGCGCGGCTTCACCTCGACCCGGGCCGTGTAGGCCAGCGGCCGGCCCTCGGCCAGGCCCCCCTCACCGACCTGCACCCGGGGGGGCGCCACCGCCTCGATGGCGTGCTCGCGCACCGCCTCGGAGAAGGTGTCCTGGACCAGGTGCTCCAGCACCTCGGCCTCCACCTCGTGGCGGAAGTTCCGCTCCAGCACGTGGCGCGGGGCCTTGCCGGGGCGGAACCCCTTGAGCCGCACCCGGCGGCCCAGCGACTGGTAGGCGCCGGAGAGCGCCTTCGCCACCCGATCGGGGTCGACCTCGATGGTGACCTTCTTCTCGACGGGGGAGAGGTTCTCGACCAGGATCTTCATGCAGGCGGGTGAGTAGCGCCCCGGGATTCCCCGGGTCAAGCCTATTTGGGCGGGGAGGGACTCGAACCCTCAAGCCTCTCGGCGCCGGATCCTAAGTCCGGTGCGTCTGCCAGTTCCGCCACCCGCCCCGGGGATTCTCGTACCACGGCGGGGCGGCGGACGCGCGCCCGGTCAATACCGGGCCCCCCGGACTGTGGTAACGGGACTCCCGCGTGGACGCTCACCACGGCCACCCCCCGGAGGCGGCATGCACCCCGGCCTGCCCGGGCTGGGCCGAGGGGGCGGTGCACCTCTTCCACCTGACGGCGCGCTACCGCGAGATGCTCGAGGCCTGCCGCCTCGCCTCGAGCATCGAGTGCCTCGTCGTCGCGCCGTCGGTGCCGGGGGTGCTGCTCCCGGCGCAGGTGCACGAGGAGGCGCTGGTGCGGCTGGACCTGGTGGTGGGCCGCGACACGCCCGCGGTACACCTCGACGACTGGGGGGTGCGCGCCACCCTCACCTTCCGCGGGCGGCGCTTCGACTGCGCCATCCCCTGGACGGCGGTGCTGGCCGGCGTGCTGGCCCCGCCCCGCAAGGAGCGTCCCCGCTTCGGCGTCATCCCCGGCGGAAAGAAGGACTAGCCGCAACCGAAAGCGCGACGCGGACGCCAAATTTAGAGGCAAACGGAACCGCTGCTGGGGCAACAGACGCTGGACTTGCACAAGTCCCCGGCGGGGCATCTTGAACCGCAGGCCCCGCAGTTGTTCACGTCGGACCAGGTGTCGGTTTCACATCCGTTTGCATAGTCGCCGTCGCAGTCGGCGAAGGCCAGGTAGCAGAATGCGATGCCCGCGCACACGCCGGCCGAGCAGGCGAGCTGCCCGTTCTGTACCGACGGGCATCTGATGCCGCAATCTCCGCAGTTGAAGATATCGCTCCTGACGTCGCTGCAGGTATCCAAGAAAGACAACAGCTCCGGCGGAGGAGGGCAGTACTTCACCGGTGGTGGATCGCAGACGCACGCTCCTGAGATGCAAGACCCAAGGGGACCGCACCTAACCCCGCAGCCTCCGCAGTTCCCTTCCGTCGTGAGGTCTCTGCAGACCGTCCAAGGAGGCATGTACGAGCTTTCACCACCCCCCCCGGGGGGCGGCGGGCAAGACCCCACCGGCGGTGGCGCACAGACGCACGCTCCAGCGACACAGGACCCGCTGCCGCATACGGTGTTACAGGCGCCGCAGTTGGGTTCCTTCGAGAGGTCGGCGCAGACGTAGGCGCTTGGCCCAACCTTGCAGCTGACTGTTCCGTCGGGACAGGGGCAGCCAAACCCTGGATACTTTGGCCACTCACACTGATCCGCAGGGGAACAGTTGACCCAGAAGGCGGCGCTGGCAGCCAACAGGGGCCGAATTCGCGTCACCTGACGGCGTTATGCACTGAAGGTGCGATGCGGTAGCCCCGCCAGGGTCACTCGGCCGAGACGGGGTAGCACCGCCGGGGCACGCGGAGGCCAGGGCCGGACCAGCCACGTATCCCGCGCCGCGCGAGGCGTCCCGGCCCTACACGCGCGTCAAGCCGGAGCGAAAAGGAAAGGCCCGCCGCCTCGCTGGGCTGCGGGCCTTCGGTGATGGTGAGCGCAGAAGGAATCGAACCTTCAACCTATGGATTAAGAGTCCATTGCTCTGCCAGTTGAGCTATGCGCCCTCGAGGCCTGGATGCGTGGGGCCGCGGATCT
>DASRTO010000584.1:0-2363 GCA_035655915.1 Anaeromyxobacteraceae bacterium | reverse complement strand
CGGGAGAAGGCCAGGAAGGTGAGGTTGGCGGCGTTGAGCATGAGCTCGATGCACATGAAGACGATGAGGGCGTTGCGCCGCACCACCACGCCGGTGAGGCCGATGGCGAAGAGGATCGCCGCGAGCACGAGGTAGTGGCTGGCCGGGACCATCAGATCCTCTGCTTGGCGACGACCACCGCCCCCACGATGGCCACGAGCAGGAGCACGCTGGCCGCCTCGAAGGGGAGGAGGTACTGGGTGAAGAGCAGCCGGCCCACCGCCTTGACGGTGCCGAACTCCTCGGCCACCTGCCGCATGGGGCCCTGGCCCGCCTGGCGGATGGCCAGCCACACCACCGCCAGCAGCGCGACCGCCCCGGCCGCGCCCAGCCACTTCATGGCGGTCCAGCGCGGCACGCCCAGCTCGGCGTCGGTGAGCGAGAGCAGCATGATGACGAAGAGGAACAGCACCATGATGGCGCCGGCGTAGACCATGATTTGAAGAAAAGCCACCAGGTGGGCGGTGAGCATGAGGTACAGCCCGGCCAGGAGGAAGAAGGCCGCCACCAGGCTCATGGCGGCGTAGACCGGGTTGCGGGCCCGCACCACGCCGATGGCGGAGGCGACGAGCAGCACCGCCACCGGCCAGAAGACGAAAAGCTCGGCCTTGTCGCTCACGCCGGCCTCCTTCCCCGATGGCACGGTCTCCGGTTCATGGCGACCATCCCTACGCGCGCAGCGGCCCGATGACGGCGTCGTGGCTCTCCTGCTGCACGCCCCAGCCGGTCTCGCCGACCGGGCAGCCGCGGGCCTCCACGTGCGCCAGGAAATCCTGCTTGAAGCGCTTCACGAAGCTCTGCACCGGCATGGCGGCGGCGTCGCCCAGGGCGCAGATGGTCATGCCCATGACCGAGTTGGCCACCTGCTCCAGCCTGGCCACGTCCTCGGCGGTGCCGCGGCCGTGCTCGATCTTCTCGACGATGGCCTCCATCCAGGGCGTGCCCTCGCGGCAGGGGGTGCACTGGCCGCAGGACTCCTCGGCGTAGAACCTGGCGATGCGGGCCAGCACCCGCACCACGCACACCGAGTCGTCCATGACGATGACGCCGCCCGAGCCGGACATGGAGCCGGCGGCCTTGATGGCGTCGAACTCCAGCGAGACGTCGATCTCGTCGCCGCGCAGCACCGGGGAGGAGCTGCCGCCGGGGATGACCGCCTTGATGGGCCGCCCGGAGGGTGTCCCGCCGCAGTCCTCCATGACGAGCGTCTTCAAGTTGTAGTGGACCGGCTTCTCGTAGATGCCGGGGCGCTTCACGTGGCCGGAGACGCCGAAGAGGCGGGTGCCGCCCGACTTGCCCACCCCCAGCGCCGCGTAGGCCGCCCCGCCGTTCTCCACGATCCAGGGGACGTTGGCGATGGTCTCGACGTTGTTGATGATGGTGGGCTTGCCCCACAGGCCCACCACCGCCGGGAAGGGCGGCCTGAAGCGCGGGTAGCCCTTCTTGCCCTCCAGCGACTCCATGAGGGCGCTCTCCTCGCCGCAGATGTAGGCCCCGGCCCCGCGGTGGACGTGGACCTCGAGCTCGAAGTCCTTGCCCATGAGGCGCTGGCCGAGGATGCCGGCCGCCCGGGCCTCCTCGAGGGCCTTCTCCAGCGCCCTGGCCTGGGCCGGGAACTCGCCGCGGATGTAGATGTAGGCCAGGTGGATGTCGAGGGCGTAGCAGGTGATGGCGATGCCCTCGAGGAGCATGTGCGGGTCGAACTCGATGATGTAGCGGTCCTTGAAGGTGCCGGGCTCCGACTCGTCGGCGTTGACGCACAGGTAGCGGGGGCGGACGTCCTTGGGCAGGAAGGTCCACTTGAGGCCGGTGGCGAAGCCGGCGCCGCCGCGACCGCGGAGGTTGGACGTCTTCACCTCCTCCACGATGTCGGCCGGGTTCATGGCGAGCGCCTTCTGGAGCGCCCGGTAGCCGCCGTCGGCCTGGTAGCCCGCCAGCGAGGGATCCTTCTTCCCCCAGCGCCTCGTGAGGATGAGCGTCTCGCTCACTGGAGCCCCCCCAGGATCTGCTCCATCTTCTCCACGGTGAGCCGGTCCACCTGCTCCTTCTCGTCGAGAAGCATGGCCGGCGCGGTCCCGCAGGCGCCCAGGCACTCCACCTCGCGCAGGGTGATGCGGCCGTCGGCGGTGGTGCCTCCGTTCTCCACCCCCAGCTTCTTCTTGAGGAAGGCGAAGATCCTCTGGCCGCCGGTGAGGGAGCAGGAGACGTTGGTGCAGACCTCCACCAGGTGCCGGCCCACCGGATGGGTGTGGTACATGACGTAGAAGGTCGCCACCTCCTCGGCCCGCGCCGGGGAGGTCCCCAGCCGGTCAGCGGCGAGCGCC
>DASRTO010000583.1:0-4389 GCA_035655915.1 Anaeromyxobacteraceae bacterium | reverse complement strand
CGACGGCCTCTACGAATCGATCGTGGCCGACTTCGCCTATGTCCCCCAGGCCCGCACCATCGCGGTGGACTCGCGCTACCTCCTGTGGACGCTGTCGGAGGTGGCCAAGGCGCCGGGGCTGCTCGCCGAGATGGGCGTGGCCCCGGCGCGGGCCGGGCGCTGACGCCCGGGGCCGGCGGTGCGGCGCCTCGCCCTCTCCCGTCCTACTGAAGCCGGTCAGCGCTCCCGGCCGGCCAGCCGGAAGCGGTAGACCCCGTCGTCGAGATCCCGCGACACCTCGCCCCGGGCCTCCAGCACCTCGAGGTTGGCCACCGCCTCCGAGGCGGTGAGGAACAGCTCCTTCGGCGACGCTCCCGGGAAGATCTCCCGCATCACCTGGTACGCTGTGAGTGGCCGCTCGGAGAGGGCGGCCCGGATGCGGGCCTGGCGCTTGCCGTAGAACTGGACCAGCGCGTCGATGACGCGCCGGTGGCCGCCGAAGGGCTCGGCGTGCCCGGGCAGCACCAGGTCCACCTCCAGGGCGTGGAGCCGGCCCACGCTCTCGAGGTACGCCAGCAGCGGCTTGAATCTTTCCTCCCCGTCCGGCCCCAGCTCGATGAGCGGGTTCGGCGAGACCTTCTCCAGCAGGTGGTCGTCCGAGAAGAAGAGCCGGTGGACGGGGTCGTGGAGGCAGATGACGCCCGGGGTGTGGCCGGGCATGTGCAGCACCTCCAGCTCCAGGTGGGCCAGCGAGAGCACCTCCCCCACCGGCACGGCCCGCACCGACTCCAGCCGGCGCGCCAGCCTGAGGCTCGCGGAGAGCCCTCCGGCGGCCGCCTGCATCACCTCGGCGGGGACGCCCAGCCGGGCGAAGTAGGCGGCGTAGTACGGCATGGCGTCGCGCCAGTAGCGGGTCCCCTGCTCCATCTTGGGGATGTCGGCCGGGTGGGCGTAGACCGGCACCTCGCCGCCGTGCCACTCCAGCACGCTGCGGGCGGCGCCGAAGTGGTCCACGTGGCCGTGCGAGATGACGACGCGGCGCACCTCGGAGAAGCGCTTGCCGATGCGGCTGAACCCGGCCTGGAGCGCCTCCTCGGCCTCCGGGGTCCCCAGGCCGGCGTCGAAGAGCATGACGCCGCCGCCGCGCTCCTCGATGACGTAGACGTTGGCCGGCCCGCCCGCCTGGGGGAAGGGAACCGGCACCGGGATGCGGAAGACCCCCAGGTCGGCGAGGTCCCGCTCGGTCATGCCCGCCTACCCCTTGCCGGCCTTGATCTTGGCCCGCAGCTCCGGGACCGCCTTGAAGAGGTCGGCCACCAGGCCGTAGTCGGCGAGCTGGAAGATGGGGGCTTCCGGGTCCTTGTTGATGGCAACGATGACCTTCGACCCCTTCATGCCGGCCAGGTGCTGGATGGCGCCGGAGATCCCGACGGCGATGTACAGCTCGGGGGCCACCACCTTGCCGGTCTGCCCCACCTGCCAGTCGTTGGGGACCCACCCGGCGTCCACCGCGGCCCGGCTCGCCCCCAGCGCGGCGTTCAAGTCGTCGGCCAGCCCCTCCAGCTCCTTGAAGTCGCCCTTGGTGCCGCGGCCGCCGGCCACCACCACCCGGGCCTCGGTGAGCTCGGGGCGGGCGCTCTTCACCTCCTTGAACTCCACGAAGCGGGTGCGCAGCGACCCCAGGTCGACGTTCACGGTCGCGGCGGCGGTGCTGCCTCCCCCCTGCTTCTGCGCCACCGGGAACTCGGTGGCTCGCACCGTGAAGCACTTCACCGGCGTCGCCAGCTCCACCTCGGCGAGCACGTTGCCCGCCCACATGGGGCGCTGGAAGGTGACCTGCGCCCCGGAGCCGCCGAAGCCCAGCACCTCGGTGGCGCAGGCGGCGCCCAGGCGGGCGGCCACCCGCGGCACGAGGTCCTTGCCGAAGGCGGTGGCGGCCGCGCCGAGGTACACCGCCTGGCACCCCGTGGCGATCTCGGCCACCAGAGGCGCGAAGGACTCGGCGAGGTAGTGCTCCAGCGCCGGGGCGTCGGCGAGGTGCACCGCCGCCCCGTAGGCCTCGAGCTCCTTGGCCAGCGCGCCCACCCCCTTGCCGAGCAGGGCCAGGTGGAGCTGCCCGCCGGTGCGCTGGGCCAGGGCCCGGCCGGCCGAGACGGCGTTGAGGGTGGCCTTCCGGAGGTGGCCGCCCGACTGCTCAGCGATCACGAGGACGTTCGCCATGGCTGGCTCCTAGAGGACCTTGGCCTCGTCGTGGAGCTTCTGGTAGAGCTCGTTCACGTCGGCGACCTTCTTCCCGCCCTGGCGCTTGGGCGGCTCGGCCAGCTTCTTCACCACCACCTTTGGCGCGAGGTCCACTCCGAGGCTCGAGGCGGCGATCTCCTCCAGCGGCTTCTTCTTGGCCTTCATGATGCCGGGGAGCGAGGCGAAGCGCGGCTTGTTGAGCCTGAGGTCGGTGGTGACCACCGCCGGGAGCTTCACCTCCAGGGTCTCCACGCCGCCGTCCACCTCGCGGACCACCTGGAGGCTCTTCCCGTCGGGGGAGAGGACGAGGCCGGGGAGCTTCTTCTGCTCGGCCTCGCTCTCCAGCGACTCGGTCTTGGAGGCGAAGGTGGCCTGCCCGGCCGAGACCCGCTCGGCCAGGTACTGTCCCACCTGGTTCTGATCGTCGTCGATGGACTGCTTGCCGAGCAGCACCAGGTCGGGCTTCTCCTTCTCCACGACCTTCTGCAGGATCGCCGAGACCACCACCGGGTCGAGCGCGCCGTCGTGCTTCACCAGGATGCCGCGGTCGGCGCCCATGGCCAGGGCGGCCCGGATCTCAGTCGACGACTTGTCGCCGCCGATGGAGACCACCACCACCTCGCCGCCGTGCTTCTCCTTGAGGCGCAGCCCCTCCTCGACGGCGATCTCGTCGAAGGGGTTCATCTTGTAGTTGACGCCGTCGGTGACAATGCCGCTGCCGTCGGGCTTCACCCTGATCTTGGACTCGGGGTCCTCGACTCGCTTGGCGGTCACCAGGATCTTGAGGGGCATCGCGCGCTCCTTTGACTCTGGAATCAACCGGGAGGCGGAAGTATGGCGCAGCGCGGCATGGCACCGCAACCGTTTTCCCGCGGTGGGCCTTCGCGGCCGGTTCCCCGGCACCAGCCCGTCATCCACGCCGGGCCAGGGTACCGGCGAGCCCGAGCCGGACGTCGATGCCACGGCGGGCGCACCTGCCCTTGGCGGCGACCTTCCGGCCCGGTTGGGGCGGAAGCCCCCTGGCACGTCCCCCGTCGGCGCACCCTCGCCCATGATAGGGCGGTGGTCCAGACGCTCCTCACCCACTTCGGATACGCCGCCGTGTTCCTGTTGCTGGTGGGCGCTGGCCTCGGGCTGCCCTTCCCGGAAGAGGTGACCCAGCTCACCGCCGGCTTCCTGGCCCACCAGGGGACTCTCGCCGTGGTGCCAGCGCTCATCGTCACCTACACCGGCATCCTGGCGGGCGACTGGCTCCTCTTCCACCTCGGGCGCCGCCATGGGGTGCGGGTGCTGGCCAGCCCCCGGCTCCAGAAGCTCCTCACGCCGGCGCGGCGCCGGTGGGTGGAGCGCCACTTTGCGAACCACGACTTCCTCACCATCGCCATCGGCCGTCACGTCTCGGGGCTGCGCTTGCCGGTCTTCGCCACCGCCGGGGCCATGGGGGTGCCCACCTCGACCTTCCTCCTCGCCGACGGGCTGTCGGCGCTGGTGTCGGTCCCCATCGTCTTCTCCCTCGGCTACCTGTTCGCTTCCCAGCTCCAGGCGGTGCGCCACTGGCTGCGCCAGACGGAGCTGCTGGGCCTGCTGCTGCTCCTCGTCTTCGGCCTCGTCTGGTCGGTGGTGCGCCGCCGGCGCGGGGCGCGGGTGGAGCGGGTGGCCGCCGGCGGCGGCGAGGGGGGCGGCGTCGAGCCGCCGCCGGCCGGGGACCGGGTCGGCCCGCCGGCGGATGCGGACGCGCCGGCTCATCGCCGCGCGGCACCCTGAGCTTCGTCCTCGCCCCGGGTACACGGCCACGGGCGCGATCCAGGCCAGGCGCCGCCGGATGGGCTCGACCACCTCCGCGAGGTGGGCCATCTTCTATCCCATGCTCGCTCGCATGGAGGCGCGCGGCTGGCTCCGCTGCCGGGTCGACCCCACGGGGGGCGCGCGGGCGCGCAAGGAGTACTCGCTCACCAGGCTGGGCCGGGAGGTGCTGGCGCTCCTTCGCCGGCGGATCGAGGAGCTGCACCGCGAGGTGGTGCTCGCGGAGGAGGAAGCGAGGTGAGCGGCCCGGAGGAGCGGACCACGCTGCGCGAGCTGGCGGCGCTGTTCCTGCGGCTGGGGGCCACCGCCTTCGGCGGCCCGGCGGCGCACATCGCCATGTACCGGGACGAGGTCGTCCGGCGTCGC
>DASRTO010000582.1:0-14908 GCA_035655915.1 Anaeromyxobacteraceae bacterium | reverse complement strand
CTGGCTCAAGGAGCAGACGATGCAGGAGCTCGAGGCGGCGCTCGACCCGGCCCGCTTCGTGCGCCTCCACCGCTCGTACATCATCCAGGGCGAGCGGCTCGTCCGGATCGAGCCGACCAGCAAGGACTCGAGGGTCGCGGTGCTGACCACGGCGGCGCGGATCCCGATCAGCGAGACCGGCCTGGCCCGGCTCCACGCCTGGCTGGCCCGCGCGGGCCGGTGAGTGCTCCCTGTGTGTGTTCGCCTGTTACACGGTCTGCGTCGGTCAGGGCCAGGAAGCTCGGCCAACGAGCTCACTCCTCAGCTCACAGCTCACCGCTTTCTTCACGAGCGCCCCGATCCTGGCCTCTGCGGCGGGGGTCATATCCTTCAGCGCGAAGGCGGTCGGCCACATAGCGCCCTCGTCGAGGTTCGCCGCGTCGCTGAAACCGAGCGTGGCGTACCTCGTCTTGAACCTCTGCGCGCTTTGGAGGAAGCAGACGACCTTGCCGTCCTTGGCATAGGCGGGCATCCCGTACCAGAGTTTCGGCGAGAGGACTGGCGCGCTGGCTTCGATGATGGCATGGAGCCGCTCGCCCATGGCGCGATCCGGTGCCGGCAACGCGGCGACCTTCGCGAGCAGCGCGCTTTCCGCGTCCGCCTTGCCGGCGCGCGCGCCGCGGCGCGCCTCCGTCTTGAGCTCTTGGGCGCGCTCCCTCATCGCGACTCGTTCCTCGTCCGTGAATCCCTTCGAGCCCTTTCCGGTCACGCCGGTGCTCGTGGCGGACTTCTTCGTGTCCTTCTTCGCGGGTTTCCTCTCAGCCATAGCTTCTTATCGCCTCCGCGACATGGGGTGTGGACGACTTCACATTAGGAGACCTCCAGCGCTAGGGCTGCTCGAGGGTGAACTGGTGCTGGGCGCGAGTCAGCGTGCCGGCGAACTTGCTGAGGGCATCGCCTCCGGCATCCTGGTGGGGCAAGGCCGGGGCAGTCGCTTGGGGCTCCGCTCTTCCTGGTGGACAAGAGGAGATCGTACGTGGACCCTCTTGACGCGTGAAGGACGACGTGATGCACCGACCGCGGATGCCCGCGTACGGGCGCGGCTCAACAACCGTCGGAGCGGAACGAAAGTTCCGACCGCTCTGGGTCCGGACGTCATTGGGGCGCTCGACCGCCGCGCTCGGATTGCGCCGTCGACTGCTTGCGGGGATCCATGGCGGCTACCCGAGCGGCCTTCTCCATCAGGTCGCGCGCCGTCGCAAGATCCCCGCGAGCGGCAGCCTCGCTGGCAAGCCTCCCGCACGCGGCCAAGAACGCCGGCAGCCCGCTCGGCAACTCGATGTCGGCGCCCTTCAAAGCGGACGGTCTGAGATCGGCGGACGCCGCACTGGCCTCACCATCCGCATCGGCTGTCATGGATTTTGGTGCGCCGGTGGTGCGCAGCGCATCATCGGGGAAAGAGGAAGGCCGCGACCCGCCGGTTTTCCGTGCCGAATCGCGGCCTTCTGAGTCGGGGAGACAGGATTTGAACCTGCGACCCCTTGGTCCCGAACCAAGTGCTCTACCAGGCTGAGCCACTCCCCGTCGCTGCGCCGCGCGGCTGCTGCGCCCGGCGTCGGGAACGGCGGGCACCGCGCAAGTTCGCGTATCTACTGGAGCCCTCCCGGCGTGTCAAGGTGATCCCGGGCAGCCCTCGCGGAGCGCTCGAAGATGTCCGCCCCCTTCGGACGTCGTGGGGACGGGCGCCGGCCTACCGGGTGCAGCAGGCCTCCACGTCCTCGGGCGACTTGGGGATGGCCGCGGTCAGCACCTCGCCGCCGTCCGCTGTCACCAGCACGTCGTCCTCGATGCGCACGCCCAGGCCGCGCAGCCGCTCCGGGGCCTTCTCGTCGTCGGGGGCCACGTACAGGCCGGGCTCCACCGTCAGCACCATCCCCGGCGCCAGCGAGCGGGATTTCCCGTCCAGGTAGTAGGCCCCCACGTCGTGGACGTCCATCCCCAGCCAGTGGCTGGTGCGGTGCATGTAGTAGCGCTTGTACGAGCCGTCGGCGATCCGCTCGTCCACGGAGCCGGAGAGCAGCCCCAGCCTCACCATCGAGCCGGTGAGGTGGCGCACCGCCAGCTCGTGGATCCCGTCGACGGTGGCCCCGGGCTTCACGGCCGCGAGCGCCTCCAGCTGCGCCGCCAGCACCGCGTCGTAGATCTCACGCTGCGCCGGCGAGAACGTCCCCGAGGCCGGGAAGGTGCGGGTCACGTCGGCGGTGTAGAGCCGGAACTCGCCGCCGGCGTCCACCAGGCACAGGTCGCCCTCGTGCAGCACCGCGTCGCCGGCGCGGTAGTGGAGGATGCAGGCGTTGTGGCCCGCCGCCACGATGGTGCCGTAGCCCGGACCGCTCCCGCCGCGGCGCCGGAAGGCGTACTCGATCTCCGACTGCACCTGATACTCGCGGGCCCCGGGCCGGCCGTCGCGCATGGCGGCCAGGTGGGCCTCGGCCGTGATCTCGGCGGCGCGCCGCAGCCGGTCCAGCTCGTGGGCCGACTTCACGAGCCGCATCTCGTGGACCACCGTGCCGGGGTCGAGGATGGCCGCCGGCGTCCGCACGCCGGTGCGCTCCCTGGCCCGGAGCTGGCCGAGGAGCCGCGCCACCCGCTCGTCCCACTCCCGGTCGTGCCCCAGCCGGAACCACAGCGGCCCGGGGTGGTCCAGGTACTCGAGCAGCTTCGCCTCCATCTCGGCGACCGGGTGGGCCGCCTCGGCGCCGTAGGCCGCCTTGGCGCCCTCCACCCCGGCCCGCTTGCCGGTCCAGGTCTCCCGCTCCGGGTCGCGCGGCCGGACGAACATCACGAAGCCGGGCCGGCCCGGGGGCGGGTCGGCGAAGAGCAGGGCGCAGCCCTGCGGCTCCTCGAAGCCGGTGAGCCAGAAGTAGTCCGAGTCCTGGCGGAACAGGTACTCGTTGTCGGCGTTGCGCAGCTTCTCGTCCGCGGCCGGCAAGAGCATCACGCCGCCGCCATGCCGCCGCATCTCCGCCGCCACCGCGGCGCGCCGGTCGGCGTGGCGCTTCGGGTCGTAGGGCATGCGGGGGCTACGTATAACCCGCCGGCAACTCCAGGACCACGCGCAGCCGCCCGCCCGCGCCGCCCTCGGCGGTGAGACTCCCGCCCAGGCTCCCGGCCAGGCCGCGCACCACCGCCAGCCCCAGCCCCGCCTCGGCCGGCACCTCGCCGGCGCCCGGGGCCGGCGTCCGCGACGCAGCCGGCAGCCGCTCCAGCGAGATCCGGACCCGCTCCCCCGACGGCTCGGCGCGCACCGTCACCCGGGATCCGGCGGCCGCTTCCTGGCGCAGGTGCGACAAGAGCAGCGTCAGCACCTCGGTCACCACCCGCCACTCCCCCTTCACGCGGAGCGCGTCGGCGACGTCGATGACCACCCCGACCCCCGCCGGGCCCCGCATCTGGGCCGCCTCGACGGACTCCTCCACCGCCCGCGACAGCTGGACCACCCCGCTCCCCCCGGGCGCCATGGCCACGCGCTCGGCGTCGTGCAGCATGCGCAGGGTGCGGGTGATGCGCGCCAGCGCCTCCTCCGACTCCGAGAGGCAGGCCACGGCGTCCTCGGGTAGCTCGCCCTGGCGCAGCGCCCCCAGGACCTGCCGGACGTTGGAGGCCGCGGCCGCCGCCGGGCCGGCCACGTCGTGCGCCACCCCTGCCGCCAAGCGGCCCAGGGCCGCCAGCTGCCCGGTCCGGGCCAGCTCCGCCTCGCGCGCCACCAGCGTCCCGCTCCGCTCGGCCACCGCCTCCTCCAGCCGCCAGCGCAGGTCGTGCAGCAATCGCGCCTCGTCCACGAAGCGGCCGGCTAGGGCCAGCCCCACCGCGCCGATAGCGGCCACGATGCCCAGGTCCACCAGGAACGGCATCTGGATGGCGCCGGCCACCACCAGGCTGTCGTTGGCGGCGGTGGCCACCAGCACCGCGAAGCCCGCGGCGTGGAGCCAGGCGCGCGGCTCGCCGCGGCGCGCTGCCAGCGCGAACCGGATCGCCACCGCGCCCAGGACGAGGATCACCGCGGCTATGAGGCCGTCGCCCAGGGCCGTGACCTCGGGGATCCGGTAGGTGACGCTTCCCACCGACAGCCGGGTGACGCGCCCCGTGAAGACCGCCCCCGGGACCAGGGCGATGAGGCCCAGCCCCGCCAGGACGGCCGCGGTCCGGCCGTGGACGCGGGGCGCGGCCCGCCGCAACTGCACGTCCGAGTAGCGCAGGCAGATGCCGGTCTGCGCGGCGGCGAGAGCCAGCTGGGCCCGGGAGAGCGCGGTCACGGCCGCCTCCGCCACCGGCAGGTACGACACCAGGTCGGCCACGGCGTACACCCCGGCCGCACCGGAGAAGGCCGCGAACCACTTCTGCTCCGACCACCCCGGCGCCCGGCTGAAGCGCGCCGCCAGCAGCGCCGCGTAGAGCGAGAGCCCGGCGGTGACGAGGGAGAGGATGGCGGCGGGGTTCATCGGATGGTCGTGACGCTTCCCTCTGGACGAAACGGTGCAAGAAGCGGGCGGCGGGCGGGCGCGACATCCCGCGGGAATCCCGGGCGAAAAACCGCTGTCGTGGCGGGGGCCTCGGCGACCCCGGGGTGCCGTGCCACACATCCCACGACCCCGGGTCGTGTGTGCGTGGGTCCGCACCGGCGCCGGAGGGTACGCCGCGGCCGCCCTGGCCCCGCACGGCTCGCGCCGCGCTCGGTGGCCGGAGGCCCTCTCCCCTCTCCCTCCGTGAGAGGGCAAGAGGGCGCCGCGCGCTCGCCGGAAGGTGAGGGCCGCCTACCGGGCCGCCGGCCACTCCGCGCCGCACCAGGCCTGGAAGGCCTCGCGCTGCGCTTCGGCCGGGGCCCTGGCCATCTCCAGCCAGACCGCGTCCTCGGGGGTGTCGGCCAGCGGCACCTCCACCTCCACGAGCTCGTCGCGGCGGAAGACCGTGAGCCTGAGCGCACCGCCCGGGCCGCGCTCCTCCAGCCGCTGCCACAACCCGGCCCGATCCACCCGGAACCCGGACTCGGCCACGATCTCGTCCTCGGCGTAGAGGCCGGCGCGCCAGGCCGGGCTCCCCTCGCGCGTGGAGCGGACCACCAGCTTCCCGCCCGCTGCCAGGTCCGCGCCCAGGAAGCCCGGCAGCGCCCCGGGGCCGTTGCTTCGGGGCGGCGTGCCGCCCTTGTCGTCGAACGACTCGGAGCGGCGGCTCCGCTGCCCGAGCCCCACCAGCTCCAGGTCCAGCTCCAGCGGCCCGGTGCCGCGGACGTGGTGGTCGAAGAAGGCCCGGGCTCCCGCCTCGCCCAGCGCCTCGGCGCAGGCGCGCTCCACCCCGTCCTCGGGGAGGCCCGCCGCGGCGTGCCGCTCCAGCAGCAGGCGCAAGAGCCAGTCGAGCGAGCGCCCGGCGCGCCGCAGGCGCAGGTCGAGCGCCAGCGCCACCAGCGCGCCCTTCAGGTAGTACGAGACCGCGCTGTTGCCGCTGTTCTCGTCGGGCCGGTAGTGCTTCACCCAGGCGAGCAGGCTGGCCTCCTCCAGGCTGGTCTTCCCGGCGCCGGGCGTGCGCCGGAGCGCGGTCAGCTCCTGGCCGAGGTGCCGGAGGTACCGCCTCGGCTCGACCAGGCCGGCCCGCACCAGCGAGAGCATGTCGTAGTAGCTCGTCACCCCCTCGAACCACCACAAGAGGCGGGTGTACTGCTCCCGGCCGTAGTCGTAGGGGAGGAGCGCCGCCGGGCGGAGCCGCTTCGCGTTCCAGACGTGGAGGAACTCGTGGGCCGCCAGGGACAGGGTCTCCTCGTAGGTCTCGCGCGGGAAGAAGCCGGTGCGGGCCAGGTGCAGGGTGGTGGATCCGGCGTGCTCCAGCCCGCCCCGCCGCTTGTCGGAGAGGTGGACGATGAAGAGGTAGCGCTGGTAGGGGAGCCCGCCCAGGAGCCCGCCCAGGTGCTCCACCACCCGGCGCAGGTCGCGGACCAGGGCGGCCGGGTCGAGGTGGCCGCGGCCCACCAGCGCCACCTCGTGGGGGCGGCCCAGGGCCTCGAAGCGCATGAGGTCGTGCGTCCCCGCCTCCACCGGCGAGTCCACCAGCTCGTGGTAGTCGCGCGCCTCGAACTCGGCCGGGCCGCCCGGGAGGGCGGTGGCCACCCGCCATCCCGGCGGCGGGACCACCGTGAGCCGGCACGGCTCCTCGAGGTGCCCCTCCGGGTGGAGGAACATGGCGGCGCCGTTCCAGTAGGCATGGCGCCCGTCGAGGTGGCAGGTTCGGACGGTCAGCTCGTTGGCGTACACCCGGTAGCGGACGGTCAGCCGCCCGGCCGCGCCGGCCTCGACCCGGAAGCGGTTCTTGTCGAGGCGCGACAGCGGGAGCCGCCCGCCGGCGCCGTCGAAGGCCGCCAGCCCCTCCAGGTGGCGCGAGAACTCGCGCACCAGGTAGCTCCCCGGGGTCCACACCGGGAGTGCCAGCACCGGCGCCGGGCCGGCGCGTTCCACCTCCAGCTCCACCTCGAAGAGGTGGGAGTGGGGCTCGGGCATGGCCACGCGGTAGCGCACCGGGGGTCGATGGTAGACGACCCGGCGTCCCGGGAACAGGCTCGGCGGAACGGGCTCGGCGGAACGGGCGGCGCCGGCCATCTGGTATGGTGAGCCCGTGGAGAGCCGAGGGGAACGACCCGGGGTGGCCGACCGGTCCCTGGCCGCGCTCAAGATCCACCTGCTGGGACGCTTCGAGGTGGTCCGCGGCGACACGCCGGTGCCGGTGTCGGCCTGGCGCCGGCGGAGGCCGGCCGACCTGCTCAAGCTGGTGGCGCTCTCCCCCGGCCGCCGCCTCTCCCGCGACCGGATCATCGAGACCCTCTGGCCCGACAAGGACCCGCACAGCGGCGCCAACAACCTGCACCGCGCCCTCTACGATCTGCGCCAGGTGCTGGGCGGGCGCTGGGTGGACGTGGACCACGGCCTGGTGTCCCTGCGCCTGGACGCCTGGGTGGACGTGGACGCCTTCGAGGCGGCGGTGGCCTCTGACCGGCCCGAGGCCCTGGGGCCGGCGGTAGGCCTCTACAAGGGCGACCTCTCGCCGGAGGATCCCGACAGCCCATGGCTCTCGCCGCGCCGGGCTGCCCTGCGGCGGGCCTTCGCGGACGCCGCCTTGCCGCTGGCCTCGGACCTGGCCGGCCGCGGCGAGGGGCCGGCGGCGGTGTCGCTCTTGCGCCGCCTGCTCGAGGTCCGGCCCGCCGGCGAGGAGGCCCACCGGCTACTCATGCGGCTGCTCGCCGAGAGCGGTCGCCGCGCCGACTCCCTGCGGCAGTACGACGCCTGCGAGCTGGCCCTGCGGGCGGCCGGGCTGGGCGCGCCCGGCCCCGAGACGCGCACCCTGCGCGAGGCCATCCAGCGGGGCGAGGTGGGCCGGAGCCCGTCGCCGGCCCCGGTGGATGGCCACCGGCGCGTGGCCCGGCGCCTGCTGGGCGTGGCCGACCCGCCTCCGCTGCGCGGTCGCACCGCGGCGCTCCTGCTCGTCGAGTCGATGGTGGAGCGTGGCTCGGGGGCGCTGCTCCTCCTGGGCGAGCCGGGGGTGGGGAAGACCCGCCTCGCCGTGGAGGGGGCGCGGGTGGCCCAGGGGCGCGGCGCGGCGGTGCTGGCTGGGGTACCGGACGACTGGGGCCCGGCTCCCTACTCGGTGGTGGCCAGCGCCCTTCGCGACTGGCAGGAGGTGTCCGGGATCGGCGGCGCCGATCCCTTCGCCTCCCTGCCGCCCGGGCCGCCGGAGGCGCAGAGGCTGAAGCTCACCGAGTCGGTGGAAGGGGCCCTGGCCGCCGCCGGCCGGGGCCGGCCGGTCTACCTGGTGGTGGAGGACGTGCACCTCGCCGACGAGTCGAGCCTGAGCCTCCTGCACCACCTGGCCCGCTCGGCGCCGGCGCTGGGCCTCATGATGGTGTGCACCTGCCGCGAGGACGAGGTGCGGGCCGGCTCGCCGGTGCAGATGTTCCTGGCCCATCTGGACTGCGAGCGTCTGGCCACGGGCGTGCGCCTGGCCCGGCTGGGCCTGGAGGCCACCCGGGACCAGCTCGCCGACCTCCTGCGGTCGCCGCCCACCGAGGCGCTGCTCTGGCAGATCTACCGGGCCACCGACGGCAACCCGCTCTACACCGAGGAGGTGGCCCGGGCGCTGGAGGCCAGCGGGCACCTCTCCCTCCCCGAGAGCCCCGCCGCCGCCATCCGCGCCCGGGCGGCCCGGCTCGGGCCGCGGGTGGAGTCGCTCCTGGCCGCCGCGGCCGCCGCCGGCCGGCGCTTCGAGTTCGAGGTGGTGCGCCCGGTCTCGGGCCTCACCGCCCACGAGCTCCTGAACGCGCTGGAGGCCTGCCTGGAGGCCCGGCTGCTGGAGGAGCACGCCGGCGGCTACCACTTCCACCACGCGCTGGTGCGGGACGCGGTCTACGAGGCCCTGCGTCCCCGGCAGCGGCTGGCGCTGCACCGAGCCATCGCCGACGCCGTCGAGGCGCGGGCCGCGGCCGCCGGCGAGCTGGAGGAGTCGAGCGAGGCGCTGGCCTTCCACCGCCGCGCCGGCGAGCAGTGGGGCCCCGCCTTCCGCCACCTCACGGCCTCCGGCCACCGCGCCGCCGCCCGGGGCGGCCTCGCCGAGGCCTCCGCCCTCTACCAGCAGGCGCTGGAGCTGGCCGACGCCGCCGAGGCCTCCGGCCCGGAACGGCTGGAGCTCCTGGAGGCGCTGGGCCGGCTCCAGCTGACGCTCGCGGAGACCAAGGCCGCCGCCGGCACCTTCCGGGCCGCCGCCGAGCTGTCGGAGGCGAACGGCTGGCGCCCCGAGGCCGGGCAGCGAGCCTGGGCCCGCCGCCAGCAGGCGCTGGCCCTGGTCGCCGCCGGCCGGCCGGAGCAGGCCGAGCCGGTCCTGGAGGCGGCCCTGGCCGAGGCCACCGGCGATCCCGGCGGCGAGGCCGCCGAGGTCCTGCTGACGCGGTCGACGCTGGCCTGGCACCGGGGCGACGCCGGCGCCGCCGCCGCCCTGGCGGACCGCGGCGCCGAGGAGGCGGCCCGCGTTGGCGACCCGGAGATCGCCGCCCGCTGCCAGGAGGCGGGCGCGCTGGCCCGGGGCGGGGCCGAGCCCGGGGAGGCCCCCTCGCCCGACGAGGCGGGGGAGCCGTTCGACCTGCACCTGGCGCTGTGGGAGGCGGCCCTGGCCGCCGGCCGGCCGCTCGCCGCCGCCGAGGCCATGGTGGCCGTTCTCGGCGATCGCGCCTCGCGCCGCGCGGCCCCCCGCCCGCTGGCGGTGGCCCGCGCCGTCGAGGGGGCGCTGGCCCTGGAGCGGGGGCGCCTCGAGGCCGCCGAGGCGGCCCTGCGGGCGGCGGTGGCGTTGGCGCGAGAGGCGGGGCTGGCCGTGGGCGAGGCCTTCGCCCTGGAGCGGCTGGGCGTCCTGCTCACGGCGCGGGGGCGCCTCGACGAGGGGCTCGACACCCTGGGAGGGGCCATGCTGGTGGCCGAGCGGGCGGTGCTGCGCCGCCACGCCCTGACCCGGGTGCACGTGGCGCTGACGCGCAACCGGCTGGCCGCCGGGGCGATTTACGCCGCCGAGGACTTCGCGCGCGAGTCGAGCGAGACCGCGGCCCGCCAGGGCGAGTGCGCCGTGTGCGACGCGCTCTTGCGCCCGGAGCTGGTGCGGGTGGCGCTGGCGCGGGGCAATCTCGACGAGGCCGTGCGCGAGGCCGCCGAGATGGAGGCGCTGGCCGCCCGGCGGGGCTCGCCCGCCCTGGCCGCCATGGCCCGCCTGGCGCGGGGCCGGGTGCTGGGCGCGCGCGGCGTCACCGCCGAGGCGGTGGCGGCGCTGCGGGAGGCGCGGCAGGGGTTCCTGACGCTGGGCTGCGCCTACGAGGCGGCGCGGGCGCTCCAGGTCCAGTCGCGGCTCCTCGCCGCCGGCGGCGCCGCCTGGGCCGAGGAGGCCGGCCCGGTGGCGGAGGAGGCGGCCGCGGCCCTGGCCGCCATGGGCGCCGAGCCCGTGGACGCCTGACGCCAGCGTCCGTCGCGGGGCGGACGATCGCCGCCCTCAGGCCGCCCGCGCCGACGGCGGCCGGTGCAGCGAGTCGGCGATCTCCCGCAGCCGGATGCCGCGCAGGATGTCGCGCTGGGACAGCACGCCCACCACCCGCCCGCCCTCGACCACGGCCAGGAGTGGCGAGCGGTGCTCCCCCAGCGCGGCCAGGGCCCGGGCCGCCTCCTCGTCCGGACCCACCACCGCGCCGGCGATCATGGCGTCCCGGGCGCGCACCCGGTGGCGCTCGGCGGGCGGGACGCGTCCCATGGCGTCGGCGGTCACCACCCCCAGCACCGCTCCGGGCTCGGCCACCGGCAGGGCCAGGTGGCGCTCCCGCACCATGCGCTCGGCGACGGCGTCGAGCGGCTCGTCGGGCGACACCGCCCCGCCCTCGGGAGCCATGAGGTCGCGCACGGTGAGGCCGCCCAGCGCCGCCCTGGCCTGGGCACCGCGCGCCTCCGCCTCGGCGCCGACGTAGACGAAGAAGGCGATGATCATGAGCAGGAAGTTCGAGTCCAGGAAGCCGGCCACGACGAAGAGGATGGCGAAGACCTTGCCCACCGAGGCGGCGATGCGCGTCGCTTGGAGGTGCCCCTGGCGACGGGCCAGCAGCCCGCGGAGGATCCGCCCCCCGTCCATGGGGAAGGCCGGCAGCAGGTTGAAGAGGCCCAGGATGGCGTTGAGCTGCGCCAGCAGGAACAGCCCGAACGACAGGTCGAAGGACCCGAGCGGCCGGCTGGCCAGGAGCAGCAGGTAGCAGGCGCCCCCGAGGAGCAGGCTGGTGAGCGGGCCCACCAGGGCCATCACCGCTTCCTGTCCCGGCGTGCGCGGCTCCTCGACCAGCTCCGAGACCCCCCCGATCATGGTGAGGGTGATGGAGCGCACCTTGCCGCCGCGGGAGAGCGCGTAGAGAGAGTGCGCCAGCTCGTGGATCAGCACCGAGACGAACAGCGCCAGCGCCACCGCCAGGCCCCAGATCCAGGGGGTCCCCGAGAGGCGCTCGGCCGGGACGCCGGCGAGGCGGGCTGCCTCGGTAAAGGAGCGGCCGAAGCCGTAGGCCAGGAGCGGCAGGATGAGCAGGAACGTGAAGTGGATCCGGATGGGGATCCCCCGGATGGTGGCGATCCGCAGCCCTTGGCGCGTGTCCATGGCGTCCCCCGTTCTGGTCCACCTGTTTCAACCAGCAATATATGGACCCGGTTCCTCACCCACGGCGGCCATGCGGGGTGCATCGGAGGGCTCCTCTCCGCATGCCGCCGGCACCTCGCCCCAAACAGGTGCCTTTCGGGGGCCGGGGCCGGACCTTAATGGACCCCGTTATCCTTCACCCGGAGGAACCGCCGATGACGCCTCTCCCGCGCCTTCGCTCCCGCCCGCGGCTCTCGCCTTCCCACCTGCTCGCCGCCGCGCTGGGCCTGGCCGCCGCCGCGAGCGCCCGCGCCGATGGCCGCGGCGGGATCGGCTTCCAGGTGGTGAAGCCCGGGCAGTCGATCCAGCGGGCGATCGACCGGGCCAGCCCGGGCGGGTGGGTGTTCGTCCTGCCCGGTGTCTACCGCGAGACCGGCGATGCCACCAACGGCCTCAACATCACCAAGGGGCTGAACCTCGTCGGCCTCTCGACGCCGAGGAGGCGGGTGGTGTTGGAGAACTCGGGCGGCCAGAGCAACGGCATCGCCGTGGTCCCGGCGGCGCACACCGACTGCAGGAAGTGCCACTCCAACCTGGCGCCGCCCTTCGACCTGTGGCCGGGCGCGAAGGCCAGCTCGACCACCCCCGCCCCGGCGATCAAGGGGCTCACGGTGAGCGGCATCACCATCAAGGACTTCGTCAACAACGGGCTCTTCACCCGGAACGTCGACGGCTTCGCCATCGTCGACGTGCACTCCCAGGGAAACAAGAACTACGGCATCTTCCCGGTCTCGTCCCGGAACGGGCTCATCACCCGCAGCAGCGCCGTGGGCTCCGACGACAGCGGCATCTGGGTGGAGACCTCCCAGAACGTGCGGGTCACCCACAACCTGGTGGAGGGCAACGTCAACGGCTTCGAGATCTCGAACAGCGAGGACGTCCTTCTCGCCTACAACGAGGTCCGCGGCAACACCATCGGCATCGCCAACCTGTTCCTGCCCGACATCTTCTCGGTGCGTCCCGACAGCCGCCGCATCACCATCCGCGACAACCACGTCCACGACAACAACAAGCCCAACACCGCCCGCGAGGGCGCCATCCTCTCCACGGTTCCTCCGGGGACCGGCATCCTGCACGTGGGCCCCGACGACTCGGTGATCGCCGGGAACCTGGTGGAGAACAACGACTTCGTCGGCATCGCCGTGGCCGACTACTGCCTGGTGGTCCAGGGCAGCCCCTTCGACTGCGCCGTGGACCCCGACGTCACGCCCGGCTTCGTGGCCGACAACGAGGCCACGGCCAACCGCATCCTCGACAACGTGGTGCGGAACAACGGCACGAACCCCGACCCCACCGAGCCGTTCGCCTTCGCCGCCAGCGACCTGGCGTTGCTCACCGGCGGCGACCACGGCAACTGCTACGCCGGCAACCTCTTCGGCACTGCTTTCTCCCTGCTCGGGGCCCTGCCGGCCTGCCAGTGACGGCGGGGGCACCGGCCCCGCCACGCTCGCGACGCCGCGGCCGCCAGGAGCGTGAGAGCCACGCCGCCGCCGGCCCCGCCCGAGCAGCCGCAGCCGCCAGTGGCGGTGCCGGGCTTCGCGCCCGGCGCCGCGCCGCCGCCGCCCGCGGCGAAGGCCCCCACGGTCCGGCCGGCGTCGGCGCGCGGCGCGGTGGCCAGGTGGCGCAGGTACTGCCGATCGAGCGGGTCGGCCGCCAGTTCCGCCGGGAGCAGGGCTGCGGCCCCGATGAGCGGCGAGCCCGCGGCCGGCCCGAAGTCCTGGCCGGCGAGGTCGACGAAGCCGGGAGCGGCGCCGGCCTGGTTTCCGCCCGCGTCGGCGATGGGGCCGGTGGTGCCGTGGCTCGCCACCCAGCCGGCCGTGAGCCAGCTCCCGCCCAGCTCGATCCCGCCGCCGCCCTCCGCCAGCGCCAGGCGCCCCCCGCCAGCGGTGGCGTGGATCGCGTTGTTCCAGAGGCGGGCGGTCTGGCCGGTGGAGGAGAGCCGCACCAGGGTGGTGTTGCCGCTCCGGGTCGAGACCACCGTGTTGTTCCAGAAGTGCAGCTCAGGCCGGTAGTCGGCGGCGGTGCCCGAGTCGCCACCGAAGTGGACCACCTGGCTGTTCAGGCCGTCGTCCAGCTCCAGCAGCACGTTGCCGTAGACCCGGGTGACGGCGTAGCTCGGGTCGGCCACCAGCGCCGCCGAGTCCTCCGCGTCCACCAGGTCGAGCGCCCGGTTGCCCCCTTCGATCCAGTTCCAGCGGATGAGGGTCCCGGCCGAACGGTCCTTGAGGTTGTTGCCCAGGGCCAGCGGGCTCCCGTCGGGATTGGCCAGCAGGGGCCCATAGCGGTTCCACTGGAAGGTGATGCCCAGCGCCTCGGTGTAGCTGTTGTGCTCGTAGATCGACCCGGCGTTGCCGTTGCCGTGCACGAAGTTCCCCTCCACCAGCACGCCGGTGGAGGCCGCCGCCACGAACAGGCCGTTGCCGTTCCCCTCCAGCTCGCACCCGCGGACGGTGACGTGGTCGCCCTTCTCCACGTAGATGCCGGCGGCGTTCTGGGCGTAGGCGGTGTCGCCGTTGCGGCCGGTGAAGCGGGCCGGCGGCCGGGCGCCGCGCACGTGGAGCCGCTCGATCACCACCCAGGCCGGAGTGCCGTCGGCGGGGACGTTGGAGCCGCCCACCTTGATGACCCCGCGCTCCTCGTTCCAGTAGTTCAGGACGGAGCGGGTGGTGGCCCCGCTCCCCTCGATCACCGGCAGCGCGCCGCCCGTGTCCGGCACGCCCCGCACCGTGATGGGGGCCCCCTCGGTGCCGCGGGCGTTCACCACCCACTTCTCGGCGTAGGGCGCGGCCCGGGCGTGGACGAGGACCGTGTCGCCAGCCGCCAGCGACTCCCAGGGCACGGCCCCGATGGAGCCGTAAGGCTTGCCCGGCCCCACCTCGTAGGTGGTGGCCAGCGCCAGCCCGGGAAGGAAGGCGACCAGGAGCGCCGGGCGCATCCCAGCAGTCTAGCCGCGCGGGAGCGCGTCCGGACGATGCCCGGGGAGGCCATGTCGCCGCGCCACCTACACGGCGGCGGCGCCGGCGACGGCAGGTCCGCCCCGAGGGCGGCGACTTTTTTGCGCTATGGTCTCCCCGTGGACCCCTACGGCCTGCGCCGCGTGGTCTCGCCGCCGGGCGCGCTGCCGCAGCGCGCCGACGTGCTCGACCCGTCGCTGCCGCTCGGCGAGGACGAGCTCTTCATCGCCGTGGAGGCGCTCAACGTGGACGCCGCCAGCTTCCGCCAGATTGAGTCGGCAGCGGGAGGCGACCCGGAGCGCATCGCCGCCGAGGTGCTGCGCATCGTCCGCGAGCGAGGCAAGCTGCACAACCCGGTCACCGGCTCGGGCGGCATGCTGCTGGGCCGGGTGGAGGAGGTGGGGCCGCGCCACCCGGCGGCGGGGACGCTGCGCCGCGGCGACCGCGTGGCCACGCTGGTCTCGCTCACCCTGACGCCGCTCCGGCTCGACCGCATCCTCTCGGTCCGCCCCGAGATCGACCGCGTCGAGTGCCGGGGGCGGGCGGTGCTCTTCGCCACGGGGCTCTGGGCCCGCCTGCCCGACGACCTCCCCGAGGGACTCGTGCTGGCGGCGCTCGACGTCTGCGGCGCCCCGGCGCTGGTCGAGCGCCACCTCCGGCCCGGCCAGCGGGTGCTGGTGCTGGGCGCCGGCAAGTCCGGGGCGCTGGTGTGCGCCCAGGCGGGCTCGAGCCTCGCC
>DASRTO010000581.1:0-2056 GCA_035655915.1 Anaeromyxobacteraceae bacterium | reverse complement strand
GCCGCACCGCCTCGTCCAGCTCGCGGGCGGTCTGCTCGCTGTAGTCGCGGCGGGTGGTCCCCATGCCCAGGAAGCTCGGGGCCTGGTCCTGCTCGTAGGAGACGCTCCCCAGCGCCGGTACCATGGCGTAGCGGGTGGCCATGGAGCGGGCGATGCCGGTGGCCTTGGCCAGGTCGTCGGCGGCGCCGGTGGAGTAGTGGCCGAAGACCACGTGCTCGGCGGCGCGCCCGCCCATGAGCACCGCCAGCTTCCCCTCCAGCTCCTCGCGGGTCATGAGGTAGCGATCCTCCGTGGGGCGCTGGATGGTGTACCCGAGCGCGCCGATGCCCCGCGGGATGATGGAGATCTTGTGGACCGGGTCGCACAGCGGGTCGGAGGCGGCGACCAGGGCGTGCCCCATCTCGTGGAAGGCCACGACCTGTCGCTCGCGCGGCGAGAGCAGGCGGTTCTTCTTCTCCAGCCCGGCCACCAGGCGCTCGATGGCGGCGTTGAAGTCGGCGAGCGACACCTCCTGGGCGCCGCGCCGGGTGGCCACCAGGGTGGCCTCGTTGACGAGGTTGGCGAGGTCGGCGCCGGTGAAGCCGGGCGTGAGCGCGGCCACCTTCTCCGGGTCGACGTCGGACGCCACCTTCACCTTGGGGAGGTAGACGTTCAGGATCTCGATCCGGCCCTTCTTGTCGGGCCGGTCCACCAGCACCTGCCGGTCGAAGCGGCCGGCTCGCAAGAGCGCCGGGTCGAGCACCTCGGGCCGGTTGGTGGCGGCCAGGATCACCAGGCCGCTCGCGGGGTCGAAGCCGTCCATCTCCACCAGCAGCTGGTTCAGGGTCTGCTCCTTCTCGTCGTGCCCGCCCATGACCTGGGCCGCCTGCCGGGCCCGGCCCAGCGCGTCCAGCTCGTCGATGAAGATGATGGCCGGGGCCTTGCCGCGGGCCTGCTCGAAGAGGTCGCGCACCCGTGCCGCGCCCACGCCCACGAACATCTCCACGAACTCCGACCCGCTGATGGAGAAGAAGGGCACCCCGGCCTCGCCGGCCACGGCCCGGGCCAGCAGCGTCTTCCCGGTGCCCGGAGGGCCGACCAGCAGCACCCCCCTGGGCATGCGGGCGCCCAGGCGTCCGTACTGCGTCGGGTCCTTCAGGAAGGACACCACCTCCTGCAGCTCCTGCTTGGCCTCGTCCACTCCGGCCACGTCCCCGAAGCTCACGCCGGTGCTGGTCTCCACCAGCACCTTGGCCTTGCTCTTGCCGATGGTCATGAGGCCGGCGCCGCCGCCCATCTTCCCGGCCGCGCGCCGCATGAGGAACACCCACACCCCCGCGAAGAGGAGCACCGGCACCACCCAGGAGAGCAGCGTGGGGAGGAAGTTCGACTCGATGCGGCCGGAGTACTTCACCCCGTGGCGGTCCAGCTCGTCGGAGAGATCGGTGTTGACCCGGGTCGTGGCGAAGCGCGTCTGGCCCGAGGGGAGCGGCTTCTTGAGCCGCCCGACGATGTCGTTCTGGGAGATCCAGATCTCGGCGACCTGGTCCTCGTTGAGGAGCTTCTTGAACTCGCTGTAAGGGACGGTGGCCACCTGCTGGTACCGCCCGATGGCGTCCTGCAGGACGAGGACGCCCAGCATGGCGATGGCCACGTAGACCAGGTTGAACCGGAACTGCTTCTTCTCCACGGCGTCCTCCTGCCCGGCGCCTCACGCCGGCACCCTCTACCTAACCATCGCCCGGGCCCGGTCAAACGAGGATAGTTTTGCGGCGACGCTTAGGTTATACGAATGGATGCATGGAATGGCTCAACTACCACCACCTCTACTACTTCTGGACGGTGGCCCGGGCCGGCTCGATCGCGCGCGCCAGCGAGGAGCTGCGACTATCCCAGCCCACCATCTCCAACCAGCTCAAGACCCTGGAAGAGGCCCTGGGCCACAAGCTCTTCGAGCGGCAGGGGCGGCGATTGGTGCTCACCGACGTGGGGCGGACCGCGCTGCGCTACGCCGACGACATCTTCCGGACCGGGCGCGAGCTGCAGCAGTCCCTGAAGGGAATCCCCACCGGGGAGC
>DASRTO010000580.1:0-40047 GCA_035655915.1 Anaeromyxobacteraceae bacterium | reverse complement strand
GCGAGGGCGTTTTCCAGCCCCTCGACCGCGCCGACCACTACCCGCCCCTCGCTCGGGAGGGCGCAAAGCCCGGACGCGACCGGCAGGATTTGCGTGAGGTGCGGGCGCGCCGAGCCGCTCGGGCCGTGGAGAAGCCAGGGTTGCTCCCAAGGAGGGGCGACGACTGGTAGGCTGGCGACGTGCTCTCGACCCTCTCCCTGGCGACGGCTCTCCTCACCACCGCGGCCCCGGCCGCCGCCGTGACGGCGCAGGGCGAACGCGTCTCGGCCCTGCGCGGCGAGGCGATGGAGCTCCTGGCTCTCGACGACGAGGCCGGGCTGGCGCGGGCGGCTGCGCTGCTCCAGGAGGCGGCCCGGGTCGACCCGGGCCTCTGGCAGGCGCGGGCGGACCTGGCCCTGGTCGAGCTGCTCGACGGGGCGGCGCGGCGCGACGAGGCGACGCGGCTCGAGGACGGCGCGACCCTGCTGCGGAGCGGCCGGGATCTCCGCGAGCAGGCCCTCGAGGAGCTCAGGCCGCTCGTGCGCTCCCACCCGTCCGACCCGGCGGTGGTGAGGGCGCTGGCGGTCTACTCCGGGCTGGACGGCAACCTGCCGGAGACGGCGAGGCTCGTGGCTCGGGCCCGGGCCAATGGGGGGCCGGACCCATGGATCGACTTCGCGGAGATGGTGGCCCAGGCCGGAGCGGCGGGCCGGGAAGGATCGGTGCCCACCCTGTCCGCCTTCGTGGCCTCGCACCCCGCCCTGGGCCGGCCACGCCTGATGCTCGCCCGGACGCTCCTCGACCTGGGCCGGAGGGAGGCGGCCCTGGCGGCACTCGACGAGCTACTCCTCTCGAGCCCGGACCACGCGCGGGCCAAGCGGCTCAAGGCCGCCATCCTCTCCCCGCCGCCGGCGCAGGTGGAGTTCCGGCCCGCTCCCGACGACGCCCCGCCGCCGCGCCCCCCGGGCTTCCTGCCGCGCAAGCCCGCGGGCGGGCGGTGATGCCGATGCCGCACGCCGCCATCACCGGCTGGGGGAAGTGCCTGCCTCCGGCGGTGCTGACCAACGACGACCTGGCCACCTTCCTCGACACCGACGACGAGTGGATCGTGAGCCGCACCGGCATGAAGGAGCGGCGCATCTCGCACGTGCCCCTGGGAGAGCTGGCGTACGTGGCCGCGGCGCGGGCGCTGGCCTGCGCCGGCCTGACCGCCGAGTCGCTCGACCTCGTCGTGGTGGGCAGCACCCTGGGCGACGAGCTCGCCCCCAACGTCGCCTCCGGCGTGCAGGCGCGCCTGGGCGCGGCCAACGCCGCCTCCATGGACGTGAACACCGCCTGCACCAGCTTCCTCTACGGCCTCTCCACGGCCACCGCCCTCATCCGCACCGGGGTGGTGCGGACGGCGCTGGTGGTCGGGGCCGAGGTGCCCTCCCCGTTCGTCGACTGGGAGGACCGCAACACGGCCGTCCTCTTCGGCGACGGCTGCGGCGCGGCGGTGGTGCAGGCCAGCGAGCGGGAGGAGGGGCTGCTCGCGGAGCAGCTCGGCTGCTACGCCGACGCGCGCGGCGCCCTGGACATCCGTGGGGCGGGCGCGCGCTACGCCAACCTGGGCGTCCCCTACGGCCACACCCGCTGGATCTTCGACGGCCAGGAGATCTTCAGGCGGGCGGTGGTGGGCATGGCCCGGGCCTGCCGGCAGGCGCTCGCCCGGCGCGGCCTCTCCATCGTCGACGTGGACCTCATGGTGCCGCACCAGGCCAACCGGCGCATCATCGACGCCGTCGGCAGGCGCGTCGGCATCGACCCCGGCAAGGTGTTCGTGAACGTGCACCGCTACGCCAACATGTCGGCGGCCACCGTACCGGTGGCGCTGGTGGAGGCGCTGGAGGAGGGGCGGGTCCGGCCGGGAGACCACCTGCTCCTGCCGAGCTTCGGGGCCGGGCTCTCCCTGTGCGCCCACCTGGTCCGGTGGGGGGAGCGGACCCTGCCGCTCGGCGCGAGCGACGCCGACCTCCCGCCCTGCGGCCGGACCGGCCTCGAGCTGGTGCGGGAGCTGCGGGCGCACAAAGCGGCCCACCGCCAGAACGCCCGCGCCTTCATCGAGGCGGCGCGCCCGGCGTTCGGGGAGGGCCCGCGGTAGGCTCCGGGCGTCGCGGCCGGCGATCCCGCCCGGGCTCCGCCGCGTGCTATCGTGTCCCGAGGAGCGGCGGCGCGGCCGACCTCGGCCGGCGCCGTCCAACCCCGTGGAGCCCTGGCCCGAGGCGCAAGCCCCAGCGCGCGTGGAGGCACCTGCCGGCGCGGCCGCGGCCGGGGCGTTGGAGCGGCTGGCGGTTTCGCTGACCGCCGTGGGAGTGGTCGCCGCCCTCCACGTCCTTCGCGCCTGGGACGACAACCGCCTCACCAGCTGGCGCTGGGTCTTCGCCGAGGCCGATCCGCTTCGGCTCTACGCCCTCTCGGCGGCGGGCGTCGCCGCGGCCGTCTTCCTGGCGAGGCTCCCGCTGCCGCGGCGGCCCGCGGCGCTGCTCTTCGCCGCCGCGTGCGGGGCGGTGGTCCCGTTCTGGCGCGCGCCCGAGGTCATCGTGGACGCGTCCCGCTACTTCGCCCAGGCCAAATATCTGGAATTGCACGGCCTCGGCTCCTTCCTGGCGGACTGGGGCCGGGCCGTCCCGGCCTGGACCGACCTGCCGCTGGTCCCGCTCCTGCACGGCCTCTTCTTCAGGCTCCTCGGGGAGTCGCGGCTGGTGGTGCAGGCGCTGGGCACCCTCTTCTTCGGCGGCGCCGTGGCCCTGACCTGTCGCCTCGGCAAGGCGCTGTGGGACGAGGAGGTGGGGTTCACCGCCGGCGCCCTGCTGCTGGCCATGCCCTACCTGCTCGCCCAGGTGCCCAGCATGCTGGTGGACGTCCCCACCATGTTCTTCCTCCTGCTGGCGGTGGTGGCGGTCGAGGAGGCCTTCCGGCGGGGCGGCCCGGGGCGGATCCTCCTGGCGTCGCTGGCGGTGGCCCTGGCCTGCTTCAGCAAGTACTCCGCCTGGCTGCTCCTCACCGTGCTGCCGGTGATCGGGGTGGTCCGACGGGACGGACCCCGGCCGCTGCGGACCGGCCTCGCGGTGGCGCTGCTTTCGGCGACCCTGGTCCTCTCCGCCGCGCTGCCGCGCCTGGACATCCACCGGGAGCAGCTCGCCCTGCTGCTGTCCTACCAGGCCCCCGGGCTCCGGCGCTGGGGGGAGAGCCTCGCCTCGACCTTCCTCTTCCAGATCCATCCCTTCGTCGCCGGCGCGGCGCTGCTCTCGGCCTGGGTGGCCGTCGAGAGGCGGGACCCGAGATACGCCGTGGTCCTCTGGCCGGTGGCGCTCCTGCTCCTGCTGCGGGTGCAGCGCATCCGCTACCTCCTCCCGGCCTTCCCCATGGTGGCGCTCATGGCGGCCTACGGGCTCCAGCGGATCCGGAGCCCGGAGCTGCGCCGCCTCGCCGCCGGCTGCGCGGTGGCCACCTCGCTCGCGGTGGCGCTCTACGGGTACCTCCCGTTCCTGCGGGGGACCAGCGCCGGGAACCTCAAGGCGGCCGGCGCGTACCTGGACTCGATCGGCGAGGCGCAGGCCCTGGTCGTCACGCTGCCGCGCCCGGAGGCGGACGTGAACCCGGCGGTGTGGGTCCCCGTGCTCGACCTCTACACGCGCAAGACCCTTCGCTACGCCTACCCAGGAGTGCCCGCCGAAGCGAGGGAGCGGGCGCGGACCTCCCCGTTGCGCTTCACCTGGGAGTACCAGAACCCGGACTGGTACCAGGGGGACGCCGGAGGCGACGCGGCGGTGGCGCTCCTGGCCTACGACCTGGACGCGCCCCTGCCGCCGGAGGTGACGGACCGTCTGCGGGGCTTGCGCCCGGCGCGGACGTTCGCGGCCGACGACGGCGTGTTCCGCGACCGGCCGCTGGTCGCGGTCTACCGCGCCCGGACTCCGGCGTCGGAGGGGGGGATCGTCCCCCGCCCCGAGGCTCCGGGGTCTGTAGGGCCGGGGCTCGCCCCCCGCTCCGGGGCTCCGCGGGGTCCGTAGGGCGGGGGCTCGTCCCCCGCCGGGAGGCATCGGGTGCGGAGGAGGACGGCCGCGCGCCGGCCGCGCCGCCTCCTACCACCAGCAGATGACCCGGTCGGCCTCGAAGATGCTGGCGACGAGCTTGGCGTAATCCACCGGGCCCTTGTAGAGGGGGACCTCGGTGCTGCTCTCGCCCTGGGAGAGTCCCTTGACGAGGCGCCGCGTGAGGTCGTCGGGCTCGGAGCGGACGATGTGAAGGATCTTCATGTGGTCCTCGTTTCCCGAAGCGGTCAGTAGGCGATCACGAGCTCGCTCTCTTTGAGCCTGGCGGGGAGATCGTCCAGCGTCACCGCCTTGAACCCGTACTTCTCGACGTTGGCCGGGACGTTGCTGTAGCGGGCGCCCCCCATCTCGTCGATGAAACCCATGTTGTCCGAGTACTCCTCGGTCATGTCGATCTCGTGGTTCAGCACGAACATGCTGATGACGTGCTTCTCCAGGAGCAGGCCGAGGCTGGAGCGGAGCCCCTCGTACTGTCGCTCCTTGTCCTTGATGAGGACGGCCACTCTCTTGCCGGTGCCCATGACGTGTTCCCTCCTAGAGGACGACGTAGCGCCCGCAGTCCTCGACCATCTCGGCGTTTCGCCCCTGGGTGACGAAGTCCTTGTCGCGCATCCCGGGCAGCGGCTTCCCCTTGAACCCGTTGGCGATGTAGCTGACCTCGCACACCGCCACCTTGCCCACCCCCAGCTCGAGCAGCTCGGCGAAGCGAGGGTCCTGGGTGGCGTGTACCCCCTCTCCGGTGAAGAAGACCTTGACCTCCTTGCCCGCGGCCCTGGCCGCCTTGGCCAGGCCGACCACGTGCTGCATCGAGTTCCTGGTCGCCACGCAGATTCCCAGCGTATCGCTCATCGGATCCACCTCCTGGCTCGATCGACGTTCACCTGGTCCACCTTCAGCCGGCGCCGGCCTGGCGCGGGGCCTCGTCCCTCCCGGGCCACGCCGGGGGCAGCCCCGCGCAGTGGCGCAGGAGCCCGGGGTGCATCCGGGGGTTGAAGAGGATGTTCACGAGGAAGTTGCACTCGTTGGTGCAGTGGCATTCCCCGTTCTCCAGCGCCTCGAAGACGCGCCGGGCCCGGGCGGAGCGGAGCATCCCCGGCACGTCGTAGCCGGCCTGGCGCACGTTGCCGAAGGAGGCGTCCCAGCGCCCCTCGCACGGGTAGAGGTCCCCGCTCTCGGAGAGCACCAGGTCGAGGCGCCCGGCGTAGCAGGGGACGACCCTCCGCCGCTCCAGCAGCGTGCGGTGGACGAGCCGCCGCTGCAGCCGATCCTGCGCCGACTTGAGGCCCGCCCCGGCGAAGCGGTGGGAGCCGTGCCGGCGGGCGCGCCAGCGGGCCTCGAGGTGCAGGCCAGCCCTCCGGTAGAGCGCGGGGTCGACGCCCGCGGCGGTGGCGACGCCCGGGACCGGGCGGGCCACGGTGAGCGTGTGGGACCGCACCCCGTCGAGCCCGGCCACGAAGTCGACGATGGCCTCCATGCGCTCCTGGTTCTCCCGGCAGAAGAGGGTGTTCACCCCGACCTCGAGCCGCCGGTGACGCCCGGCCAGCGAGGCCAGCCGCTCCAGGGTGCGCACCACCCGCTCGAAGCCGCCCGGGGCTCGCCGCAGCGCGTCGTGGTCGGCGCCCACGCCGTCCAGGGAGACCTTCACCACCACCACGCTCTCCGGGCAGCTCCTCAGGATCTCCTCGGTCCGATCGGCGATCACCTCCGGAAACCAGCCGTTGGTCGGGTAGGTGAGGAAGGCCGGCCGGTTCACCTGGTGGAAGAGGGCGCTCACCTCGACCAGGTCGCGGCGCAGGAACGGCTCGCCACCCGAGAACAGGAGCCACAGCAGGGAGTCCATCGACCGGGCCACCCGGCCGATCTCGTCCAGGGAGAGCTCGGGGGCGGGGTCCGGCGCCTCCGGGGCCCGCCGGTGGAAGCAGAACGGGCAGCGGAGGTTGCAGCTCCCGGTGACGAAGAGGGTCAGGTGGACGGGTCGCCTCTTCCAGAAGAGGGACCGCGCGTGCGCTAGCGGGGTGTGCATGGCCGGTATCGCCCCAGCAGGCGGATGCTCCACAGGTACTGCGCGGTGCCCAGGGCCGCCCCGACCGCCACCGCCGCCGCGTAGAGGGTCAGGTAGTAGAGGACCGCCAGGGCCGCGAAGCCCGGGCCGCCGGCCCCGAGCCAGGCGGCGACCAGCCGCCGGTTCACGAGGAGGTCGAGGGCCAGGAGGGGCGGGAGGGCCGCGAGCGGCCAGGCGGCTCCCCGGGCCAGGCCGGCGACGGCCAGGCCGGCCGCCAGCAGGGCGCACAGCACGTTGGCCTTGAGCTCCAGCGAGGCGGCGCCCGAGTCCCGGAGGAGGTCGCGGTTGGCGAGGGAGTACCGGGTCCAGGTGCGGGCCTTCCTGACGGCGTTCGAGAGCGACCGGCGCAGCGAGAAGCGGAAGACGTGCGTCACCCGGAGATGCGGGTCCATGGCCAGCCGGCAGCCCTGGCGGCGCAGGCGGTGGCTGAACTCGACGTCCTCCACGCTGGCGGCCACCCCGATGAAGGAGTCCTCGACGAATCCGCCCGAGCGCCGGAACAGCACGGCGTCGATGACCATGGCGTGGGCCGCCACGTAGTCGGGTTCGCGCCGCTTGGTCTCGAAGTGGTGGATGAAGGCCGACTGGAAGGCGCTGAAGAAGTCGCGGTCGTGCGGGATCGGCGTGTAGGTGCCACCCAGGACGCGGTCGCGGCGCTCGCCGTAGGAGGCGTTGGCCACCGCCAGGGTGTCGCGCCGCACCAGGCAGTCGGAGTCGATGAAGAGGAGCAGGTCCCCCGAGGCCGCCCGGGCCCCGGCGTTGCGCGCCCGCGAGACGCCGGCGCGCCGCGGCAGGCGGACCAGGCGGCAGGGGAAGCCGCGGATGATCTCCACCGAGGCGTCCTCGGAGCCGTCGTCCACCACCACCACCTCGAAGCGCCGGTAGTCCGAGGCCAGGGCGGCCTCGAGACACCGTCCGATGGTGGCCGCCCCGTTGCGGTTGGGCACCACCACCGAGATGAACCGCTCCGGGGGCGAGCCCGGGGGCGGGACGGCCCGCTCGATCCGCGCCGCGGCACCGGTCACGGCCTTCAGCCCTCCCTCGGGTCCGGCCGGTGGCCGGCGGAAGCGGGGCGGAAGACGTCCTTCCCGGCCCAGAGCCAGAAGAAGGAGCGGGCGCTCCGCAGCGCCGCGGCGCGGTGGTGCCGGTTCCCCAGCCCGGCGAGCTTGCGGAGCAGGAACCTGGGCCGGCTGTAGAAGGCGCGGTAGGCGCGCTGCCTGAGCTCGACGATCTGGTCCCGGGTCATGGTGGAGGGGACGAAGGCCGCTCCCTGGTAGGTGAAGTCCTGCAGGTCCTCGGAGAGGGTGCCGAGCCCGGCGGCGCGATCGTGGAGCACCGTACCCGGAAAGGGGACGATGGCGTGGAAGCTGGCCCAGTCGGCGTCGAGCTCGCAGGCGAAGTCGATCGTCCGCAGCCCGTCCTCGAAGGTCTCGCCCGGGATCCCGAACATGAAGGTGGTCTGCACCGAGAGTCCCGCCTCCCGCGCCCAGGCCACCGCCCGCCTCGCCTGGTCCAGGGTGATCCCCTTGCGCAGCGTGTTGAGGTTCCGCTGCACGCCGCTCTCGACGCCGAAGAGGATGGCCCAGCACCCCGCCTCCTTGAAGGCGCGCAGCATCTCCGGGTCAACCTGGTTGGCGCAGGCGGACGCGAACCAGGTGAAGTCGAGCCGCCGCCGCCGGATCTCGCCGGCCAGGCGCATGGCGCGGGCGCGGTCCTCGGCGAAGGTGTCGTCGATGAACTTGATCTCGCGGAACCCCTGCCGCAGGCACAGCTCGATCTCCTCGAGCACGTTCTCCACGCTGCGGTAGCGGATGCCGCTGCGGCGGCTCTTGTCCATCTGGAAGCAGAAGATGCAGTGGCGGTTGCACCCGCGGGAGGTCAGCACCACCGCCACCGGCTTGCGGCGCCAGGTGGCCGGGGGCGGCAGGTAGCGGTCGGGGTCGCCCAGCAGGCGCCGGTCGGGGAAGGGGAGCTGGTCCAGGTTCCGCAGCAGGGGGCGGGGCGGATTCGCCTTCACCTCGTCCCCCTGCCGGTAGACCAGTCCGGAGACGCCCTCCAGCGACTCGCGGCGCTCGAGCCGCTCCACCATCTCCACCGCCGTCTGCTCTCCCTCGCCGGTGACGGCGGCGTCGAAGGCGCGGGCGTAGTCGAGACACCGCTCGCCCTCGGCGATGGGGTAGGGGCCTCCGGCGCACAGGTAGGACTCCGGGAGGCGCTCGGTGACGTCGGCGGCGGTGCGCTCGGCGCGCGGCCAGCCGAAGGCCGTGGCGTAGATGCCGACCCACTCCGGCCGGAAGGCGGAGAGCTGGTCCAGGATCGCTTGGCGTGACAGGAAGGCGCCGTCGAGGAAGCGGACCTCGTGGCCGGCCCGCTGGAGGCTGGCGGCCACGTAGAGCGTGCCCAGGGGTTGCCAGTAGTTGAGCTGGGACCCGGCCGTCTTCGCGGGGAAGAGGTCCTCCGGGGCCCACGACGGGATGACCAGCGCGCACCTCATTCGCCCTAGCGGTCCAGCGAGACGCGCCGAGTGACCTTGTGGATGGGAACCCTGTTCTCGGGATTGTGCACCTCGTAGACCAGCTCCACGGTGACATCGGCGGCGCGCACCCCTTCCGGCAGCTTGATCTCGAAGGTCTCGTCCTTCGACTCGAAGGGCTGCAGGCTGGTGTCGCGGACGTAGGACGACTTGTTCTGGGCGCCGTAGACCATCTTCTCGTTGAGGCAGCTGGTGGCCTGCGGGTGGTAGTGGCGCTCGTCCCTGAAGAGATCCTTGCCCTCGGCGCTCTTGGCGGTCACTTCCAGGACCGCTCGGTTGTGGGACGGTCAGCCATCCGGGATGCGGTGGCCGGCCCGGTTCCCGATCTTGGTGTTCACCACGATCATGGGGGTGAGGGCCCCAGCCTTGCGCAGCCACTGGTAGCCCAGGGTCTGGACGTCCAGCGAGATGTTGTCCGCCAGCATCTTCGAGGTGGACTCCTTGTCGTCCCAGTTCGGCGGGAAGGTGTGGTCGGCCACCTTGCCCACCTTGCGCATGTGGCACTCCTGGCAGGTCTGGAAGCCGCCCTTCGAGAGGTAGTTGTGCTGGTAGCTCCCGTAGAGGGTGGCGCACTGGATGGGGTAGTCGAACTCGAAGTTCGGGCCGGTCCCGTGGCACTGCCCGCAGAAGACGGGCTGGTTGAGGATGGCGCTCTTCTTCACCGACTTGAAGACGCGGTCCGGGGGGTCCCCGTGGGGCGAGAGGTCGCGGGAGCCGTAGATGACGTCGGCCTGCGGCGGACCGAGGACCAGCTTGTGGGCGATGGCCTTCTCGTTGTGGCAGACGATGCAGGTGATCTGAAGCCTGGCCACCTTGGCCTTGGCGGCCGCCTTGTCCTTGTCAGGCTTGTCCTTGTCCGAGGCGGTGAAGAGGGCCTCGGCCAGCTCCACCGCCACCGAGTCCTCGGCGTGGGTGACCGCCTGGGGGAGGTGGCACTTGAAGCAGGGGAAGGTCTTGAGGGTCGCCTCCTTGGGGCTCTTCACCTGGAAGGCGCTGGAGCGCACCACCGGGATGAGCATCAGCCCCCCGGCCACGCCCATGAAGGGGCGGGCGTGGTGCGACTTCTCCCACTGCGCGTAGATTTCCCCGTGGCACTGCTTGCACCTGGCGGAGTCGAACATGGCCGCCAGCTGGTCGATGGTCTTGGCCTTCTTGGCCGCCGGCGCCTGGGCTGCGGCGAGCGGAGCGGCCAGGAGGAGCAGCACTGCGAGTCTTGGTCTCATGGGCATTCGCCTCCTCGGCGCAACGCGGCAACGAGCCGGACTCGCCCGCTGGCGGCGCGTCTTTAGAGCCGCCGCATGGGTAGCGACACTAGTATCCGGCCGTGGAGCTGCCGGCCTTGCTGGGGGCCGCGCGCGGGGCGGCCTGCTTCGGTGGGGCGGGTTTCTCGGGCGTCGCGCCGGCCGAGGACGCCTGGGCCGACGGCTTCGACTGAGGCGTGGCCGCCGGGGTCGGCGCGGCCGGCTTCTCGCCGTAGCCGCTCGTGGGGGCGGTGGGCTTCTCGGCGTAGCCCCCCGCCGGCGCGGCGGCGGGCGCGGCCGGCTTCTGCGAAGTGGCCACAATGGTCTCGAGGCCGCGCGTCCCGGTGTGCGACGAAACGCTGTAGCCGATCAGGAACCCGACGAACCCCGCTATCATCACCACGACGATCCAAAGGCTGGTCTTCATGACGGCCCGGTCCTCCTCGCCACGGCGCCCGGGGCGCTCAGGACTTCTTGATGAGCCACCGGAACGATCCGGCGTCGGTGATCTGCTCAAGGATCTCGTCGCCGTTCTTGTCGCACATCGAGGCGATGGACTCCCCGGAGGAGGGGTTGTCGAAGAGCAGCCGCAGCGTGTCGCCGGGCCTTATCTTCGACAGGGCGCTCTTGGTGTAGAGCTGCGGATGCGGACAAACGTAGCCCTTCACGTCCAGGGAATAGGCGCCTTCGCCGATCTTCTCGAACTTCATCGCCACGGTTGATCCTCCTGCCTCTAGAGTTGGAGATCGGGCGCCGCCGCCATCTCCTTCGCCATCTTCCGCTCCGTCCACCAACTGAAGAACTTCACGCCCAGGTAAGCGCCTCCTACCATCCCGAGCCCGAACAGCCATCCCGAGAAGTCCCCGTTGGCGGTGCGTACGAAGAACGCCCCCACGTTGCAGCCCAGCCCGAGCCGCGAGCCCACCCCCATGAAGAAGCCACCGATGATCGCCCACGTCGCGACCTCGAGGGAGGGAACCTTGAACTTGAACTCGTTGTGGACGAGAGCCATGACGCAGGCCCCGCCGATCAGGGCCACCGACATCCAGTCCGCCGGGTTCCACAGCGGATTGGGGATGCCGTTGTTGAGCCCGAAGAAGATGTTGTCCATGTTGTTCCAGCCCAGCTTCTGGAACACCCAGCCCACCCACTGCGCCTCCTGGGTGGTCACGTACCAGTAGCCGGGGTCGAACACCGTGTTCTTGACCGAGATGCCGAAATCCTGCCCGATGGCCCTGAGGATCTGCGCGGCATTCTCGATTCCGAACTTCTGCCGGATCCCCATCATGACGTACATGTGCAGGCCGGCGGCGATTCCCAGGATCAGGCCGGCGACGGCGGTCCTCTTCGACGACGCCACCATCCCCCAGAAGCCGGCCAGGTCGGCCCGCAAGCCCCCCGGCTTCCCATCGCGCTTCCACTTCTTCAGGAAGCCTTTCCTGACCCAGAACAGGTAGACGAGGCCGAGCAGCAGCGCCGCGGGGACGACCACGCCCAGCAGGAAGTTGCCGACGAAGGCCCCGAGGAAGGACTCGTTGGGGGCGCCGAGCAAGTCCGCATACGTGCCCTTGGGCTGGTTCCACACGTAGCCCGCGAGGTACTGGTCCATCCAGCCGTCGCCGGCGTTGATGGCGTCGGGCAATCCTCTTGCCACCGCCGCCTGGTGCCAGGATTGCGGGACGAGCTTGTTGCTCCACCCGCGTATGGCCACGAAGACGGCCTGCGTCACGCTGATGGAGAGGATGACCAGCGCCGACGCCATGTTGCCCTCTCCGGTCTTGTAGAGAGAGCTCGAGGCGCAACCGCCGGCGACGACCATCCCCACGCCAAAGACGGCGCCGGCGATGACGTTGTGGATGCCCCAGGTCGCCGGGTGGAAGGCGCTCATGCCGGTCGCGGTGACGAAGGCGGAGGTGACCCCGAAGAGGACGCACGCGATCACGATCCCAACGACCATCCTGGGCACGCCGACGGCGAAGAGGTCCCGGAACGCCGAGGAGAAGCAGAACCTGCCCCCCTGCAGGCACATCCCATAGATGAACCCGAACCAGAGATACGCCACCAGATACACGTAGAGCTCGTTGGCGGCATAGACGGAGGCGCTGACGACGATGAAGAACCCCGTCACCGCCAACGCCCAGCGCTCGTGGGTACCGAAGCGCTCCTTCGGGACGGCGAGGGTCGCCTGGGCTGCGTCCATGTTCACCCGTCCTTCCGCGACCGCCTAAGGTGCCCTGGAATGGGCCCGGGCCCGCTGGCCGCCCGGATCTGCGAGTCGACGCTGGTCTCGTCGTGCATGATCGTGGGCGCATGTTGTGCGTACCCCAGGGCGGAGTGTCAACTCACAGACCTTGAATGCTTCGATAAAGCGGATTGATGCGATCGAGCCTCTCGCGCCCCACCGCGCGGGCGGGCGCACCTGGCGCCCGGCTCCCGTACTTGATGCGCGTCAAGTCTGGGGCGGAGGTGGCGCCCCGAGGAGAGGCGCCCCGTTTCCCTCACCGGAGCCGGTGCGCGGCGAGGGGTCGCCGGCGCGGGACGGACGGCGAGGGCCCGGCTGGCTGGCCCGCCTCGCTGCTGACGCTGGCGGCTTTGCGAGCCGTTCGACGGTCGCCGGCGATCGGCGCGACCCTTGATCTCGTTTATCGGCGGCATTGAAATTCTCGCTTTGACCCGTCCGGCGGGCCCGTGCCACGGTGGGCCGTGCGCGTCGCACCAACGGTCGCACCCGAGCGGGAGCGCGGCGGCTCCGCCTGTCGCGCGTGTGAGGAGCGCGCCCCCGTGGGCGGGCGGAGAGGAGAGGAAGGGTGAGCCAGATCGAGGTGACCGGGCGCGCCGTCGTCGCCGCCGTCCCCCCGGCGGCGATCGCCGCCGCCGGGGAGGGGCTGGCGGAGGAGCAGCTCGCCTACGCGCGGTGGCTCGACAGCGGGATGAGGACCGGGCTCCTGCTGCTCCTCCTCTCCGCCGCGGCCTACCTGCTGGGCCTGGTCAGGCCTCACGTGCCGCTCGGCGAGCTCCCCCGGTACTGGTCCCTTCCCGTCAAGCAGTACCTGGCCGCCACCGGGATCGAGCCGGGCTGGAACTGGGTCTTCATGCTCCACCGCGGCGACTTCCTCAACTTCGTCGGCATCGCCTTCCTCTCCGGCGTGACCGTCGCCTGCTACCTGGCCATCAGCCCCATCTTCTTCCGGAAGAGCGACCGGGTCTACGCCTGGCTCACGGTGGCCGAGGTGCTGGTGCTGGGGCTGGCCGCGTCCGGGGTCCTGTCCGTCGGCGGTCACTGAGGCGCCGGCCCCATGACCCGACGCGCGACGATCGCCGTGGCGCTGGTTCTGGCGGCGTCCGCCCCCTGGCTGCCGGCGGCCATCGCCCTGGCTTGGGCCGACCCGTCCGCCGTGCCGGCCGCGGCCGGGATGGCCCACGGCTCGGCCATGCCCTGGTGGGCCTGGCCGGCCATCCTCCTGGTGGTGACGTTCCTCCTGGGGATCGTGGCGGTGCTGGGCGGGGTGGGCGGCGGCGTCCTCTTCGTCCCCATCATCGGCGGGTTCTTCCCGTTCCACCTCGACTTCGTCAGGGGTGCCGGCCTGCTGGTGGCGCTGGCCGGGGCGCTGGCCGCCGGCCCCGGCCTGCTGCGCAAGGGGCTGGCGGATCTCAGGCTCGCCATCCCGGTGGCGCTCATCGCCTCCGCCTGCGCCATCGTGGGGGCCATGGTGGGGCTGGCCCTGCCGACCAAGGTGGTGCAGATCGCGCTCGGGTTCACCATCCTCGGCATCGTCGCCATCATGTTCACGGCCAAGAAGTCCGAGTACCCGGACGTGCCGCGGGCCGACCGCCTCTCCACCGCGCTGCGCATCAGCGGCATCTACCACGAGGCCTCGACCGGCCGGGACGTCGACTGGAAGATCCACCGCACGCCCCAGGGGCTGGCCGCCTTCGTGGTCATCGGCGTCATGGCCGGGATGTTCGGCCTGGGCGCCGGATGGGCCAACGTCCCGGTGCTGAACCTGCTCATGGGGGTGCCGCTCAAGGTGTCGGTGGCCACCAGCAAGTTCCTCCTCTCCATCACCGACACCTCGGCGGCCTGGATCTACGTGAACAACGGGGCGGTCCTCCCCATCCTGGTGGTGCCGTCCATCATCGGCATCATGCTGGGGTCGATCACCGGGGTCCGCATCCTGGCCCGGACCAGGCCGGCAGCCATCCGCAGCATGGTGATCGCCCTCCTCCTCTTCGCCTCCCTGAGGGCGCTCCTCAAGGGATTCGAGGTGTGGAACTGATCGCGGGGACCGGTTCGCGCCATCCCGGGTGCCGCCGCCCCCGGGCGGCCGTCAGCGCCCCGCCTCCTTGAGCGCGATCTGGATCTTCTCGACGAGCTCGTCGAGCTCGATGGGCTTCAGGCAGTAGTCGCTGGCGCCCAGCTCGATTCCCTGGACCCCGGCCTGCATGGAGGCGTGGGCGCTGAGGATGACCACCGGCAGAAGGGGCGAGGCTCGCCTGATCCGCCGCAGGCACTCCAGGCCGTCGGTGTCCGGGAGCATCACGTCGAGGACCACCACCTCGGGCCAGCCGGCTGCCACCTCGGACATGGCCTCCTGGCAGCGCCTGGCGGTCTTCACCTCGAAGCCGCGCCGCCGCAGCCGCTTCGAGGTCGGCTCCAGGAAGTCCTCCTCGTCGTCCACCAGGAGGATGCGAAGCGCCCGTTCCATCTCTCACACCTCCTCGGCGAGCCGCTCGCGGATCATCCGGATGTCGGCATGGATCTTCTCGAGGTACCGCTCCACGAAGGCCTCGTCGTCCATGACCATGTCGATCTGCCGCGCGTGGATGAGCAGGTATCCCAGCACCACCAGCCGCTCCCGGAGGTAGGGCACCGGCTTCTTCTCGATGCGGGCGGTGAGGGCGTCGCCGGTCATCTCGACCCGGAAGTCCATGGCCCGCAGGGTCTCGGCGAGGAGCTGCACTCGTCCCAGGCGCCGGGGCTCGTCGGCGGCGCCCCCCTTGAACTGGAAGTTGACGTAGGACTCGGCGAGTAGATCGGACAGGTTCGCCTCCGCCAGGGCGAAGTGGTAGCCCAGCCGGACGCTCAGATTGCAGAAGCTCCGCGAGACCAGGAAGTAGTTCCGGCCGGCCAGGCTCGAGCGCACCGCCGGATCGAGGCGGGGGTTCATGGTCGACTGGACCACGATGGCGCCGAAGCCGCGAAGGCTCACCGGCGGCGGTCCGTGCCAGGGGACGGCGGTCATGCCCCTCCAGATGGCGCGCATGGGCGCCGAGACGACGTCCTCGACCCGGACGAAGGGGCTCGAGGTGTCGAGGCCCTCCCGGAACCCGTCGTCCAGGTCGATGACCCACCACTGCGAGGGCGCCTCGGCGACGACCAACCGCTTGGCCGCGCGGTCGCTGAACCCGTGCCGCCTCCCGAAGTCGAACATCTCGGCCACGGCCTTCTCGTGGCAGAAGCGGGTGATGTCGTGCAGGGTCCGGCACGACGAGGCCCTGAAGAACGGCGAGCCCGGGGCGGTCAGGTGGAGGGGCGTGACCAGGCCGAGCGTCTCCTTGAGGAGGCGGTGGATGGGGCTCCCCTCCATGAGGTTAGGCCGGGCTGGGGGCGAGCGCAGCAGGGCCTCGACGCGGCCCGGGTAGACCCGGCGCGAGGTGGCATCCACGGTCACGATCTGGCCGTCGGTCACCTGCTCCAGGAGGCCGGGCAGGTCGAAGATGGCGGGCAGGGCGAACTCCCGGGCCACCGTGGCCAGGTGCGTGGCGATCTGGCCCGAGGCGCTGAGCACCGCGGCGGCCCGGTTGAGGAGCACGGTCCAATCCGGGTAGGGGGTTTCCACCACCAGTACCGCTCCCCTAGGGAAATGGACCGCGTCCACCCCGGAGCGCACCGTGAACACCGGGCCGCAGGCTGCCCCTCGACTAGCGGTGACGCCGCCCGCGAGCAGCGGCGGCGGTCCCTCGGCCTGGTCCGGGTCGGGCGACGGGGCGCTCTCCGGCTGCGGCGCCGCCCTCCCGATTGGCCTGGCCTGGAGGATGACGATCCGGCCGGCCTGGTCGAGGGCCCACTCGATGTCCTGGGGCGCCCCGAAGTGATCCTCGATCCGCGCGGCAGCGGCGGCCAGCTCGCGGGCCTGCTCGTCGGGAAGGCAGGCGTCGCCGCCAGCGCTCGCGACCTGGCGGGAGGCGATTGGGTGAGGCGGGTCGCGCGAGATCCGGAACACGTCGCTGGGGGAGCGCCCCTCCACCACCTGGGTCCCGAGGCCGGGCGCCGCGAAGATCAGGATCCAGGGGCTGCGGGGCTGGTCCGGCGGCCGGGAGAAGGCCACCCCGCTGGCGACGGCGTCCACCATCACCAGGCAGCCCACGCACATGAGCACGTCCTGGTGGCGGTAGCCGCGCTCCTGGCGGTAGGCGATGGCCTGGCTGCGATACTTGCCGGCCACGATTCCCCTGTAGGCATGGGCGAGGAGCTCCGGGCTCACGTTCAGCCGGGTCCGGTACTGCCCGGCGAAGGAGGCCTGCCGGCCGTCCTCCCCGAGCGCGCTGGAGCGAACCGAGAGCAGCGGCGCCCCGCCGGCCTTCCCGGCCAGGCGGCGATACTGGTCCTGGATCGCCCGCTCGAGGTCCTCCGGGAGCGGAGCGGACCCGATGAGCTTCTGGATGGCGGTGCTGGTCCGGAAGAGGGCCTCGAGATCGTCCAGGTCCAGCGTCTTCAGCCGGCGGTTGATCTCGTCCTGGAGATGGGTGGACTCCAGGAAGTGCCGCGAGGCGGCCGCGGTGATGGCGAATCCCTCCGGGACCCGCAGGCCGAGGCGGTTCCGGACCTCCCCCAGGTTGGCCAGCTTGGCACCGACCTGGTCCACGGCGCGGCGGTCGATCTCCTCCAGGGGGAGCACGTAGCTCGAGCCGACCGCCTCGGGCTGCCGGGAGAGGATGGCCTCGATGCGTCCGGTGACGAGCCCGAAGCGCTCCGGGAGGTCCCGGTAGCGGCCGTCCGAGAGCTCCCGGAGTCCCTGGATCATCTTGTACACGTTCACGCCCAGGGCGGTGCACTGTCCCCGGACGAAGGCCATGCCGAAGGGCTTGCCCGAGTGGAGGGCGGCCTCCATCTCGGCCATGGTCTCGAGCGCGGCGTTGTTGGCGGTGATGAGGGAGCGGAAGCTCCGGTACCGGGAGCGGAAGGCGGCCTGGAGCTCCGCGGCGCCCGGCTTCGGCGCCGGCCGGAACAGCTGCGACAGGGCTTTCAGGAGCCAGGCCATCGGCGCTGGCGGGAATTCTCCCAGGATCCCGTCGCGTTGGGAAACCGGCCGCGGCCCTGGCGGGGCCCGGGCCAAGGCCGCGCCGCCGTCAATGCTCGAGCTTCAGGCCCCAGCCCTCGAAGAGGAACAGGATCGCGTAGCCGTACCAGACCGTATAGACCACGTAGCCGATCAGGGCCAGCAGGGCGATCCCGCCCATGTCCTTCATGGGGACGGCCTTCACCCCGTAGTAGTTGTAGGCCGGCTCGATGGCCTTGGTGATGGAGTCCCTGACGACGGCGGCCTCCCTGAACATCCCCTGCCGGTTCAGGTCCTTCATGGCCTCCCCCAGCGCCGCGTGCCAGGCGTGGAGCACTCGCCGCCCCTCGACCCGGTACCGTCCCGAGACGCTGGCGCCGTCGTTCTCGAACATGGCATCGGCGTCCGTCAGGGCCGTGGCCAGGATCCGGCCGAGGTCGCCCGACACCGCGAGTCGTGTCCCCTCGACCCCGACGGCGGCGCCGGACGAGCCGAGCAGCAGGGCCGCCAGGGACGCCTGGTCGGCGTCCTTCAGCTTGATGGCGACCGAGACGGCCCGGCCCTCGAGCCGCCTCGCCTTCTCCCTCGAGGCCGGGACGTAGTAGGCGGAGGCCTTGGAGATGGAGTTGAAGACGCCGTCCAGGAAGTCGAGGGTGTTCCGGCCGTTCTCGAAGATGGGGCTGAAGACGACCCCCAGCCCGGCCAGGAAGACCGCGGTCAGCGCCGCCCCGATCGCGAACTCTCTCTTGTCGTGAATCATGCCTGGATCTCCTCCGTGGCCGCGTAGACCTCCTCGGGCTCGCCCTTCAGGGTCCGGACGTTGGTGAAGAAGGTCCAGAACACCCAGAGGGCGAAGCTGCCGAGCACGATGAAGAAGGTGTACATGCCGGCGCTCTCGACGACCCTGGCCGCGTCCGCCGAGATGGGGAGCACCTCGAGCCCCACCAGCTTCCCGGGCAGGGCGAAGACTCGGTTGACGAAGGCGGACATGACCGCCAGCGCGTAGAAGCCCCGGATGGTCGGGCCCGGGACCACCTTGGTCACCAGGGTCCCGACCTGGATGCCGATGAGGGATCCGAGGAGCATGCCCATGGCCAGGGTGTAGAAGATGAAGCCGTAGACCGCGTACTGGCTGATGCCGGCGTACCCGGCCGTGAAGACGATCTGGAAGATGTCGGTCCCCACCGTGGTGGCCGACGAGACGCCCAGCACGTAGACGAAGATGGGGAAGGTGAGGAAGCCGCCGCCCACGCCCATGATGGCCGCGGCCAGGCCCACCAGCCCGCCGCTCATGACCAGGAAGACGGCCGAGATCCTCCGCCCGCCCGGGACCACGCCCTGGTCGAAGGAGAGCATGGGGGGCAGGTGGATCGCCTGGAGCTTCCTGGCCAGCCCGGTCGTGTCCTCGACCGCGGAGGCCTTCCTCCCGCTCTTGGAGGGGCGCGACGGGAGGGCCCTGGCCTTGCGGGACCGGAGGTAGTCGGCCATCCCGTAGAAGCCGAGGAAGCCGAGGATGAAGACGTAGATCGAGGTGATGAAGGCGTCGGAGAGGATGGGGTTCGCCTCGTACAGGGTGCGGTTGACGTAGCCGCCCAGGGTGGCGCCGCCGATCGAGCCCACCAGGAAGATGCTGGCCAGGGAGACCGAGATGTTCCCCAGCTTGCGGTGGAGCACGCTCCCCATGATGGCCTTGGCGAAGATGTGGAAGAGGTCGGTGCCCACCGCCAGGATGCCCTTCACCCCCGCGCTCATCAGGGCCGGGGCGATGATGAAGCCGCCGCCGGCGCCGATGCACCCGGTGATGAGGCCGGCCACCACGCCGACTGCGGTCGAGGCCAGGAAGATGGCGGTGGTGTAGTGGGCCGGCCCGTAGGCCTGCTTGCCGCCGAGGAGCGCCGGGAGCGCCTCCCCGATCTCGCCGGCGAAGGCCCAGCCGCCGAGCGCGATGGGGAGCAGGAGCAGGACCAGCGCCAGGAGCCTGCGGCGATCGCCGAGGATCCGCCTGGAGGTCGAGATGTCCCACCGAGCGTAGGCGCGCGCGCCGAGGACCATCCCGTCGTGGAAGCGTCGTAGCCATGTCATGGTCAGGGTCTCCCTGGTTGGGCGTCGAGAGGAGGGGGGGCATGGTGCGGGCCCGGGGCCGGGAGCCGGATGGTGAAGACCGAACCGCCCCCGGCGCGGTTCGAGGCGGTGAGATCGCCTCCCAGCCGCTCCATGATGTTGCGGGACACGAAGAGCCCGAGGCCGGTGCCCTTCCCGTTTCGCTTGGTGGTGAAGAAGGGATCGAACATGCGCGCCAGGGCCTCCGCCGGGAGGCCGGGCCCGCTGTCCAGGACGTCGATGCGCAGCCAGGGCCCGTCGGCGCGGGTGGCGACCCGGATCTCCCCGCCGGAGCCGATGGCGTCCATGGCGTTGCCGAGGACGTTCAGGACCACCTGCTGGAGCTGGCCGGGGTCGGTCCCGACCGGCGCCAGGTCCGACTGGAAATCTCGGGCGATGGCGATCCGGTGGCGCCTGGCCTCACCCTCCAGGAGGGCGATGGTGTCCTCCACGGCCCGGTTCAAGTCGGCTGGCTCGCGCGGGCGATCCGGGGCGCGCGAGAAGCCCAGCAGGCGGTGGGTGATGGCCGAGGCCCGCGTCACCTGGTCGCGGATCTTCTGGAGCGACCGGTGGCACTCCTCCAGGTCGGCCCCGCCCGCGGGCGCCCCGCCGCGGAGGATCTCGTCCACCAGGCCGGCGTGCTCCGAGATGTTCTGGAGCGGGTTGTTGATCTCGTGGGCCACGCTGGCCGCCAGCCGTCCCACCAGGGCCATCTTCTCGACGTGCCGCACCCGCTCGGAGAGGGCCGCCCGCTGGCCGTCCGCCCGGGCGAGGCGATCCACCATGGAGCGCGTGAGCAGCACGGCCACCAGGACGATGGCCACCGCCGCCGCCAGGATGATGAGGCCGTTCCGCTGCCGCGCCCGGTGATAGGCGGCCAGCGAGGAGTCGACGTTGGTCTCGAGGACCAGCAGCCACGTGCCGCCGTTCAGCCGGGCGGCGGCGAACAGGCTTCCGCCGATGGCGTCGGACATCCGGCCGCCGTCCGCCAGGCGGGCGATGGGCCGGACCTCCTCCGGGGGGATGCGCTGGTGGCCATGGCGGCTCGGCGTCTGGAGCCGCCCCTGCAGGTCGATGATGTAGGCGTCGCCCCCGGGGCCCACGTTGGCGCTGGCCACCAGGCCGTTGAACAGCCCGGAATCGATGGTGGCCCGCAGGATCCAGTCCTTGCGGGCGTCGGTCACGGCCACGATGATGTGGGGCACGTTCCGGTAGCCGGGGAACACGTCGCTCACGTAGCGGCCGGTCCTCATGACCTCGGCGAACCACTCGGCGCCGGCGTAGTTCCGGCCCGCCAGCTCCCGCTGGAAGGGCCCGGCGTAGGCGAGGTGGCGACCCTCGCGGTCGATGACCCCCAGGTCGGTGATGACGCCGTTCCGGCTCACCGCCCGGAACAGATCCTGCAGCCTGGGCTCGCGGGTCAGCTCGGCCTGGGTGTGCGTCTCCACCAGGCTCGCCAGCTGGGCCTCCTGGGTCCGGAGGAAGAGGTCGATGAGCTCCCGCCGGCTGGCCGCCATCCCCGCCAGCTCCAGGGTGGTCTTCTCCATCCAGGAGGCCTGGTAGAAGCGGGAGGCCTCGTAGTTCAGGAGCGCCAGCGGGACCAGTGACACCAGGATGAACGCCAGCGCGAAGAGGCGCTTCTGCCGTGCGTAGTAGGCCTCGCGCGGCTGGATGCGCAGCGCCTCGGCCGGGATGGTCGCGGTGTGGACTCTCATGGGCGACCCGGCCCGGCGGGGCCGCTCCCCTGGCGTCCGGCGGTCCTCATTCGAGGATGCGCCTGGCGGTGTCGAGCTCGCCGGCCTCGGCGAAGGCCGCAGCGGTGAGGGAGGTGCCCTTCCGGCCTTCCTGGTAGGCGGCGCGGATGCGACCCACCAGGACCTCGATGTCGACCGGCTTGCGCAGGTAGTCGAAGATCCCGATCGACCGGGCCTCGGCCTCGTCGAGGTCGTTGCCGTGGCCGGTGAGGACGATGACCTGGAGGGCGGGGTGCTGCTTCTTCACCAGGCGGAGCACGTCCAGGCCGCTGGTCCCGGGCATCTTGAGGTCGAGCACCATGATGTGGGGGGCGTTGGCGTCCACGAACCTCAAGGCCTCCTCGCCGTCGAAGGCGGTCTGGCTCGAGAGGTCCCGGAGACCGAGCCGCTCGGACAGCGCCTGCACGAACTCCTCCTCGTCGTCGACGAGCAGTATCCGGATGTCGTCCATGACCCCTCCTTCGCTGGTGGAACGCTGCACCGGGCCCTACTGCGGGCCCGCCTTCGGGCCGGGTCGACCTGGCCCGGCCCCGCCTTCCTCGAGGATCTGGCGCGCCGTCTCGAACTCGCCGGCCTGCGCGAAGGTGGCCGCGGTCATGGCTCGCTCGAACATCTCCCGCAGGGATGGCCTGGCGGCTGGAAGCCTCTTGTTGCGGCGGCGCAGGGCGGACGAGACGGCGTTCCGCAGGGCCGCAGTGTCGAACGGGACCGACAGCTCGTAGGACGCCCCCGCCTTCATGCCCTCGATCGAGACGCCGATCTCCCCGGCCATGCCGAGGAGGATGACCTCGAGCGAGGGGAGCGCTCCCTTCAAGGCGGAGAGCCATCGGAGGATCCCCCCCTCGGGCCGTCGCACGTCGAGGAGGATGACGTCCACCTGCTCCTGCTGGACCAGGGACGGCGTCACCCTCCCGAAGTCGCTCTCGCATGCGACCGACAGGCCCCAGCTCGCGAGCCGGCTCCCGATCGACCCGGCGAACGCGACGTCCGGCGACACGATGTGGACCCTGGATGGCATGGCCTTCGCGGGCTCAGCGCCGCGCCGCCAGGGCCGCCGGCGAGAGGGAGCCGCAGAACATCCGGACTCCGTGCGCCCCCAGGAGCAGCTGGAGCGCCTCGTCGCCCCCGGACGCCCCGTCGCCGCCGCTGAGTCGTCGGGCCTCCCGGTGCAGCCCCTCCTCGGCGAATGCCGCCGCCAGGAGCTGCCGTTCGACCCACGCCAGCCACGATCCCCGGCGGCGTCGGTGCGCTCGACTCACCCTCGTCTCCCCGGCATGGGTGCCCGCCATCGAGGTCCCTCCCTCCGCGGCCCGGTGTCCACGTCCCCCCGACGCCGGTTCCTGCTCGCCCCCGCCAAAGCGCGCTCCGTGCCAGGTGGCGCGGCCCTTGGGATTCCGGCAGGTTGAGCAGATCGCGACCGGGCTAGCTAGACTCGGCCGAGACGCAATGAATCAAAATGATTGATTCGTGTGCTACGCGGCTCAGCTCAGCCGCTTCCGAGCTGGCGGGTGCTACGCCAGCCGGACCAGGCTCGGGCCATGCTCGGCCAGCGTGAGCTGGCCTTCTTTCGGTGGGATGGAGCTGGAGCAGTGGCGGCGCTTGACGCGGGAGCGGGGGATCTGGATAGTGGAGACTCAATGAAACGTTTTGAAAGCGTGGCTCGCGAGTCGCTCGAGATCCTGAACGGGCTGCCCCACGGCGCGGCCCTCCTCGACGGCGAGTGCCGGCTGCTGGCCATGAACAGCCGCCTGGAAGCCCTGACGGGCCACGCCTCCGAGGACGTGGCGGGCGTCCCGGGCGGCCACGTCATCCGGAACCGATCGAGTCACGAGCGGTCTCCCTTCGGCGAGCCCATCCGCACCGGGGCGCCGGTCTCGATGGAGTCGGACGTGGTGAGCGCCGACCGGAGGCGCGTGCCGGTGCGGATCACCGCCGCCCCGCTCAAGGGGCCGGGCCCGAGCCCGGCGGCGATCCTCCTCTTCGTGGAGGACGTCTCGGTCATCCAGAAGCTGGACGCCCTGGCGCAGGGGCCGCGCTCGCTTCCCGACCTCGTGGCCAGCAGCCCGCGGATGCAGGAGGTCCTCGAGTTCGTGCCGGTGGTGGCCAACACCGACGCCACGCTCCTCATCACCGGGGAGACCGGCACGGGCAAGGACCTCCTGGCCGAGGCCGTCCATCGAGCATCGCGGAGAGCCAAGTCCCCGTTCGTGAAGGTGAACTGCGGCGCGTTGCCCGAGAGCCTCCTCGAGTCCGAGCTCTTCGGGCATTCCCGAGGGGCCTTCACCGGCGCGCACGCGGACAAGCCCGGCATGTTCCGGCTGGCCCAGGGAGGCACCATCTTCCTTACCGAGATCGGCGACCTGCCCCTTCCGCTCCAAGGCAAGCTCCTCACCGCGCTCGACGACCGGGCTTTCTACCCGCTCGGCAGCTCGAGGCAGGTCGAGGTGGACGTGAGGGTCATCGCCGGCACGCACCGGGACCTCAAGGAGCTGGTGGCCCGCGAACGCTTCAGGCAGGACCTCTACTTTCGCCTGAACGTCCTCGGCATCCACCTGCCCCCGCTGCGAGAACGGGAAGGGGACGTCCGCCTCCTGACCGACCACTTCCTGGAGCGATTCGCCAGGGGGCTCGGCAAGGCCGTGAAGGGCCTGTCGCCGCAGGCCCTGGCGGTCCTCGAGCGCTACGCCTACCCGGGAAACGTGCGCGAGCTTCGGAACATCGTGGAGCACGCGGCCACCGTCTGCCGCCAGGAGCTGGTCCGGCCCGGGGATCTTCCCGACTACGTCCTGCGGGGGGCGGCGCCGGAGCCCGTCGAGCCGCCGGCGAGCGCCGGCTCCAGCGCAGGCGGCCTGGACGGAGCGCGGGGGGGCCTGGGCGGCCTCCCGGGCAAGGCGACCTGGAGCGAGGTGGAGAGAAGGATGATCATGGAGGCGCTGGTCGAGTGCCGCGGACACCGCGGCGAGGCGGCGAGGAAGCTCGGCTGGGGACGGAGCACCCTGTGGCGAAAGATGAGACGGCACGGGATGGCCTGAGCGGCTCGAGGAGCCTGAACCTCCTCGTCCCCCTGCTCGGGGAGACGGTGGCGCCTCGCTTCGATCTCGCCAGGGAGGTGCTCATCGCCCGCGCCCGGAAGGGGCGGCTCACCGCCGAGCCCCGGGTGGTGCTGCTGCCCGGCCCATCGGCGGAGGAGATCTGTCGCCTGGTCCTCTCCGAGCGCATCACCCACGTGGTGTGCGGCGGGATCGAGGACGTCCACTACCAGTACCTGACCTGGAAGAAGGTCCAGGTGGTGGACAGGGTCATCGGAAACTGGGAGGGTGCTCTGCGGCTGCTCCTCTCCAGCGAGCTGCGCGCGGGCGAGGTCGTCCCGGGCCCGTGGAGCGTCGCCGGCCGGACGCCATGAGCCCAGGGACGCCCAGGAGCGATGGATCCCCATCCCGGAGCGGGAGGAAGGGCGCCTCCGGCGTGGACTGGCGCCGGCCGGTCCTCAGCCGGAGCCTGCTCCTCATCATGGTCTGCGTGGCCCTGGTCCCGCTGGGGGTGGCCGCCAGCTTCGGGTACTTCCAGTTCCGGAGCCTGGTGAACCAGGAGGAGATGAACCACCTGCGCTGGCATGGCGAGCGGGCGCTTCACTCCCTGGAGATGTACCTCGACAGCCTCAGGCACGGCGTGGTGGAGACCTCGGCCGGCTACACGGTGGCCGAGCTGTCGGACCAGGAGCGGCTGGCCCGGATCCTCTCCCGGCTCAAGGAGGAGCACCGGTCGTTCGTCGACCTGAGCCTGGTGGACCCGGAGGGCATCCAGATCGCCTACGCCGGACCCTACCGCCTCGCCGGCAAGGACTACAGCGCCAGCCCCTGGTTCAACAAGACGCTGGTCCGCAAGGTGCACTTGAGCGAGGTCTTCATGGGCTTCCGGAACGTCCCGCACTTCGTCATCGCCGCCAGCAAGGGCACGGCGCAGGGGACGTGGGTGGTCCGCGCCAGCGTCGATGCCGAGACCCTGGACCACTACCTCAAGACCATCAGCTCGGACCTGCTCGACGACATCTTCCTCGTCAGCGACGACGGCGTCCTCCAGAGCTCCTCGCGCTACTACGGGAGGGCCTCCTCCGGGTTCGCGCTCCCCTCGCTGCCGGGAAAGCGCGGGACCGACGTGGCCCGCGTCATGCGCGGCGGCGAGGCGGTCCTGCGGTCGACCAGCCACGTCCAGGGCACGCCGTGGATCCTGGTGCTGGAGCGGGGCGAGAGCCGGCTCTGGTCCGCCTTCCGGACCCAACTCCTGGCGGTGTCGCTGGTGACGGCGCTGGCGGTCGGCCTGCTGGTGGTGGGCATGGCCAAGCCGCTGGCCAACCGGATCCGCGAGGCGGAGGAGGCGCGGGAATCCCTGATCAAGGAGTCGGAGCACACCGGCAAGCTCGCCTCCATCGGCCGCCTGGCCGCCGGCGTGGCCCACGAGATCAACAACCCCCTGGCGGTCATCAAGGAGAAGGCGGGGCTGATGAAGGACCTCGTCGACCTCTCCCAGGAGATGCCCCACCGCGAGAAGTTCGCCCGGGAGCTGGGCGACCTCGAGGCCGCGGTGGGTCGAGCCCGGGTCATCACCCACCGGCTGCTCGGGTTCGCCCGGCGCATGGACGTCCGGCTCCAGCAGGTCCAGGTGAACGACGTGATCCGCGAGGTGGTCGGATTCCTCGACCGGGAGGCCATGTTCCGCGGCATCCGCATCGAGCAGGCGCTCGACGCCGGCCTCCCGCCCATCGAGAGCGACACCGGACAGCTGCAGCAGATCTTCCTCAACATCGTGAACAACGCCATCGACGCCGTGGACCGGGGAGGCCTGATCCAGATCGCGTCGCGCCGGGCGGATCACTCGGTCCGCATCGACGTCCGGGACGACGGCCACGGCATCCCGGCGGAGATCCGGCAGAAGATCTTCGAGCCCTTCTTCACCACCAAGAAGGGGACCGAGCGCCACGGCGCCGGCCTGGGCCTGTCCATCACCTACGGCCTGGTGAAGAAGCTGGGAGGCGAGATCAGCGTGTCAGGCGCGGAGGCCGGAAGCGGGACGGTCTTCACGGTCACCTTCCCGCTGCCACCGGGCGAGGCGGGGAGCGGCCAGAGTGGGTAAGGTGCGGGTGCTCATCGTGGACGACGAGGTCGACTTCGCCGCCGCGCTGGCGGAGCGGCTCCAGTTGCGGGGCTTCGACGCCCAGGCCGCGAGCGGGGCCGACGAGGCCGTGGAACGGATCCGCGCCGGGTTCGCGCCCCAGGTGATCCTCCTCGACCTCAAGATGCCGGGGATCGACGGGCTGGCCACGCTGACCCTGCTCAAGCAGGAGGCGCCGCCGTTCGAGGCCATCCTGATCACGGGCCACGGGTCGGCCGGCGCCGCCGTCGAGGGCATGCAGCGCGGGCTCTTCGACTATCTCGTCAAGCCGGTGGACATCGGCGAGCTGGTGGAGAAGATCCGAAGCGCGGCGGCCAGCGGCGGGCGCGCCGGCCGGGCCTGATGCGCCGCCGGGCTTCCCCGGGGGCACCAGGCCTGCTGCGAAATGCAACTGCCTTCGCGTAGAATCACCGCTGCACCCGGCAACAGGCGAACCGGCGAGGGCAGGTCGATGCTCCCCAGCAAGTGATGCTCCCCAGGATGACCAGCATCCGCGGCAAGATCGCGACCGGCTACGCCCTGAGCTTCCTCGTCCTCCTGGCGGTGGCCTCGCTCCTGTTCGTGAGCCTGAGCGTGGCCGAGGAGGAGGTGGAGTCCTACTTCGGGGTCTCGCGCTTCCTCGACATGGCGCTGGAGATGCGGCGCTACGAGAAGAACTACCTTCTCTACGGCCAGCGCGACGACCTGGAGGCGGCGATCAAGTACGCCGAGTCGGCGAGCGCCCTGGCGACGGCCCGGGCCGGGGCCTCGCGGCAGCCGCGCTGGCTTCGGTTCTTCGCCTCCGCCGACCAGGGCGGGCCGGACCAGGTCACCCCGGAGCGAACCACGGCGCTCCTCGGGCGGTACGCCGCCCTCCTCCGCGAGGCCGGCGCCGGTCCCGCCGGCGACCGGTCGCGGGCGGCGCCGGGGCTCGAGGCCGACATCCGGGACTTGGGCCGCCGCATCACCGGGATCGCCGAGCGGCAGGCCCTGGTGGAGGGCCGGAACGTCCAGGGGATGCTCCGCTCGGGTCGGCGCGCCCTGGTGGTGCTGGTGGTGGTCTTCCTGGTGGGGACGGCCATCGTGGCGCGCCTGGTCCACGCCACCGCCATCCGCCCGCTCCGGGAGCTGGAGGCCCAGATGCAGCGGATCGCCTCCGGCGGCTACCAGCTACTCCCAGAGGGGAAGGTCGCCGCCGAGATCTCCTCCATGAATCGGGCCTTCAACCGGATGATCCGGGAGATCTTCGAGCACCGGCAGGACGCCATCCAGTCGGAGCGGCTGGCCTCGCTGGGGACCATGCTGGCGGGCATCGCCCACGAGATCAACAACCCGCTCTCCAACGTCTCCACCTCCGCCGAGATCCTCAAGGAGGAGAACGAGCGGGCCGATCCGCGGGAGCGTCGCGAGCTCATCGACCAGATCGTCTCCCAGACCGACCGGGCCACAGACATCATCCGCACCGTCCTGGACTTCAGCCGCGAGAACGGCCAGCGCCGTTCCACCAACCTCCTCTCGGCGGTGCGCGGCTCGCTCATCCTCTGCCGCGGCGAGGTGCCGCCGCACGTCTCGGTGGAGGTGGACGTCCCCTCCGACCTGGAGGTCCCGGCGGACAAGACCCGGCTGGAGCAGGCCCTCATCAACCTGGTCACCAACTCCGTCGACGCCATGCGCGACCCCGGCCGGGAGAGCCGGATCGCCATCTCGGCGCGGCCGGCCGGGGACCGGGTGGAGATGGTGTTCCGGGACACCGGCGCGGGCATCCCCGCCCCGCTCCTGGACCGGATCTTCGACCCCTTCTTCACCACCAAGGACGTGGGGGAGGGGACCGGCCTGGGCCTGTACCTGACCCACCACATCGTGGAGCAGCACGGGGGGACCATCCGGGTGGAGAGCGCGCCCGGCCAGGGCACCACCTTCCACATCACGCTGCCGCGCCTTCGGCCGGGCGCGGCCGCCCCGGGCGCCGGGACGGCGCAGGAGGGGAGCGCCTGAGCCATGGACGCCGCGAGCGAGAAGGGGCGCAAGGCGCGGCTGCTGGTGGTGGACGACGAGCCCATCGCGCTCAGGAACCTGGAGCGAGTCCTCTCCAAGGAGGGGTACCAGGTCTCGACGGCCTCCAGCGGGCAGAGCGCGCTCCGCCAGTTTCGGGCCCGGGCCGCCGACGTGGTCCTCACCGACCTCCGCATGGAGAAGATCGACGGGCTTCACGTGCTGCGGCGCTGCAAGGAGCTCGACCCGGACGTGGAGGTGATCCTCATCACCGGCTACGCCGCCGTGGAGACCGCCATCGAGGCCATGAAGCAGGGCGCCTACCACTACCTCGCCAAACCCTTCAAGCTGGACGAGGTCCGCAAGGTGGTGGCCGAGGCGGCGGAGAAGGTGGCGCTCAAGCGGGAGAACCGGCGGCTGCGCCATAGCGTGGAGAGCCTGTCCGACCGGGCGGAGATCGTGACCCAGGATCCGGGCATGCTGAGGCTGCTGGAGACGGCGCGGGACGTCACTGGCACGGACTGCAACGTCCTCGTCACCGGCGAGTCCGGCACCGGCAAGGAGCTGGTGGCGCGCTACATCCACCGCCACAGCCGTCGCGCCGGGTCGGTCTTCCTGGCCATCAACTGCGGGGCCTTCACCGAGGAGCTGCTCACCAGCGAGCTCTTCGGCCACGAGAAGGGCGCCTTCACCGGCGCGGCGGCCCGGAAGAAGGGGCTGGTGGAGATGGCCGACGGCGGCACCCTGTTCCTCGACGAGATCACCGAGATGAGCGCGGCCATGCAGGTGCGCCTGCTGCGGGTGATCCAGGAGAAGGAGTTCATCCGGGTGGGAGGCACCGAGCCGGTGCGCGTGGACGTGCGGTTCCTGGCCGCCACCAATCGCGACGTCAGGGAGGCGGTCGAGTCCGGGGACTTCCGGCAGGACCTCTACTACCGCTTGAACGTGGTGACCCTGACCCTGCCGCCGCTGGCCCAGCGGCGGGACGACGTCCCGGTCCTGGCCCACTTCTTCCTCAGGCGCGCCGCGGAGCGGATGCAGAAGAAGGTCGAGTCCATCTCCGACGAGGCGATGGGGCTCCTCTCCGCCTACCAGTACCCGGGAAACGTCCGGGAGCTGGAGAACATCGTGGAGCGGGGCGTGGCGCTGGCCAAGGGCGAATCGTTGGAGGTGGCCGACCTGCCGGAGGACCTGCGGCGCATGAGCCTCAAGGTGTTCCGCCGCGAGGACGGCCGCATCCCGTCGCTCGACGACCAGGAGCGGGCCTACATCGAGTGGGTGCTGAAGGAGGTCGACGGCAACCGGTCGCGGGCTGCGGCCATCCTCGGCATCGACCGGGTCTCCCTCTGGCGCAAGCTGAAGCGCTACCACATCGGGGAGCCTTGACGGCAGGCTTCAGACATCTGGCATCAGGCCTCGCGAGAAGCGCCCCTGGCAGGTTGTTCCTGAAGCCCGAGGTCCGAGGCCTGTAGCCTGCCCCTGCCCGAGGCCTGATGCGCGAGGTCTGGGACTCGAGCGGGTGTCCGCACTGGTCCCGTTCTTGCTACTCCACGGTCGGGACGGCTCGGTTCACGGTGCCGGCCAGGAGGCTCGGAAGGGATGTCGCGGAAGAACAGGTTCGACGACCTCTGGGAGGCGGTGACCTTCGCCGAAGCCGGGGAGACGGACCAGGCGAAGCGCATCGCCGCCGAGGTGTTTCCCGACGACGCGGCGGAGCGGAGGGAGCGGATCCTGGCCGTGAGCGCGGCCTCCGGCTTCTCCCCGAGGATGGTCGAGGATTCGCTGGGCATGGCCGAGCGGCTGCGCTTCGGCCTCGTCGCCCTGAGCGTGCCCACGGCCGTGAGGAGGCTGGTGGCGAGGCTGGGAGGCGAGCGGGAGCGCGGCGACTGGCTCCCGGGCGAGGTGTTCGGCGCCCGGGCGGCCGAGCGGGGCATTCCCTTCGTCCACGCCGTCCGGAGCGGCGACCCGGAGCGGGCCGTCGCCGAGGCCAGGCGCCGCTTCCGGCGGATCGCCTTCCTGCTCATCGAGCCCGATCTCGCGCCCAGGACCCGCTTCGCCGGCGTGAGCGTCCCCATCTTCACCCTCGACGACCGCTAGACGAGGCGGGCCGTCCGAAAGCCGCCTGGTTTCCGGGCCGTCCCGTGGCGCTGCCTGTTGCAGACTGCAACTATCCGGTTCAGCCGGACGTCTTACGCTCCGCCACGGCATTTCCAGGGCCTCAGGCGAGGGCGCGGCCGCCGCCGGCCGAGGGAGCTGTTGCATCGCGCATCGCTCCTTCACGCCCGGCCACCGCCTGGGGCCGGAAAATCGCCCGGAACGGCACGGGAAGGCAGTGGCATGCGGCCTGCTACGACGTCGGGTCATGGAACCCGGAACCAGGACGGCCGCGCCGGGCCCGGGCCGCAGCGGGTGTCCAGCTCGTTTCAGTGGGCGCGAGCAGGGAGGGCGGTCGTGAAGAAGCTTTGGGAGAAGATCGGGACGCTCATGGCCGCCGCGGCGTTCGCCGAGGAGGGCGAGGTCGAGACCGCGAGGGAGATGCTGGCGGAGACCGACGCGGACGCGCCCGGCGACGAGCAGAAGCCGATGCGCCGGCCGCCCCGCCTGGTCCCCACCCACGCCAAGGCCTCTAGGGCCTAGGGGGCGGTCTCCTGGGCGCTCGCCTCGCCATGCTCGACCGGCGCTTCCCGTGGCTGCGGGGCGCCCTCCCGTTCCTGGGCTGGCGGTCCAGGGTCGACGGCGCCTCGCTGCGCGCGGACCTGCTCGCCGGGCTGACCGGGTCCCTCGTCGTGCTGCCGCAGGGGGTGGCCTTCGCCACCATCGCCGGCCTGCCGCCCGAGTACGGCCTGTACACCGCCATGGTGCCGGCGGTGGTGGCGGCGCTGTTCGGCTCCTCCTGGCACCTGGTCTCGGGGCCCACCACCGCCATCTCCATCGTGGTCTTCGCCGCCATCAGCCCGCTGGCCGAGCCCGGGAGCGCCCACTACGTCTCGCTGGCGCTCACGCTGACGTTCCTGGTGGGGGCCATGCAGCTGGCCATGGGGCTGGGTCGGCTCGGGACGCTCGTCAACTTCATCTCCCACACGGTGGTCATCGGCTTCACGGCCGGCGCCGCCATCCTCATCGCCGCCAGCCAGCTCAAGAACTTCTTCGGCGTCGCCATCCCCCGGGGCGCCTCCTTCGCCCAGATCCTGCGCGGCATGGTGGCGCAGGCCGGGGAGGCGAGCCCCTACGTCACCGCGGTGGGCGCCATCACGCTGCTCACCGGCATCCTGGTCCGTCGCTACGCCCGCCGCTTTCCCTACATGATCGCGGCCATGCTGGTGGGGAGCCTGGCCGGCGTGGTGCTGGATCGGATCTTCGGGCCGGCCGTCACCGGCATCCGCACCGTGGGGGCGCTCCCCCGCTCCCTGCCGCCGCTGTCGCATCCGATGCTCTCGGCCGAGGTGGTGAAGCAGCTCGGCGGGAACGCCTTCGCCATCACCATGCTGGCCCTCACCGAGGCGGTGTCCATCGCCCGCGCCATCGCGGTGCGCTCGGAGCAGCGCATCGACGGCAACCAGGAGTTCATCGGCCAGGGGCTCTCCAACATGGTTGGGAGCTTCTTCTCCAGCTACGCCTCCAGCGGCTCCTTCAACCGCAGCGGACTCAACTACGAGGCCGGGGCCAGGACCCCGCTGGCGGCGGTGTTCGCGGCCCTCTTCCTGGCGGCGGTCCTGATCCTCGTGGCGCCCCTGGCCGCCTACCTCCCGGTCGCCGCCATGGCGGGGATCCTCTTCTTGGTGGCCTGGGGGCTCATCGACTTCCACCACATCCGCGCCATCGCTCGGGCCAGCCGCTCGGAGACCGTCATCCTGGCGGCCACCTTCCTCTCCACCCTCTTCCTGGACCTGGAGTTCGCCATCTACGTGGGGGTGATCCTGTCGCTGGGCTTCTACCTCTCTCGCACCTCCCGCCCGCTGGTGGCCTCCATGGTCCCAGCCCAAGACCAGGCGCCCCGACCCTTCCCCGGCGAGGCGGAGCAGCCGGAGTGCGCCCAGCTCAAGATCGTCGAGGTCCACGGCTCCCTGTTCTTCGGGGCGGTGAGCCACGTGCAGCAGGTCCTGCACGCCGGCGACTCCGACGACCGGCAGCAGAAGCACGTGCTGGTGGTGGCTCACAGCATCAACTTCGTCGACGTCGCCGGCGCCGAGATGCTGGTGCAGGAGGCGCGGCGCCGCCGCCGCATGGGGGGAGGGTTGTACCTCGTCGGCGTCAAGCGGCGCACCCTGGAGGTGCTGCGCCGGGGCGGCTACCTCGAGGAGATCGGCGAGGGGAACATCTTCGACGACCTCGACCGCGCTATCGAGACCATCGACGCCCGGCTCGACAAGTCCGTGTGCCGGGCCTGCCGGAAGCAGGTATTCGCGCGCTGCCGGGCCCTGGCGCCGGCGGTTGAGGAGCGCCGGCCGCTCCGGCCCGGGCTCGCGGCCGCCATGGCCGCGGCGGCCTTCGCCGAGGAGGGCGAGATGGAGTCGGCGAGGGAGATCATGGGGGAGGCCCCTGCCGAAGAGGCGCCTGGCCAGCCTCGGGAGAAGCCGGACGGTCTCCCGGTGAAGCCGGCGCTCCCGGCGCTCACCGCCTCCGGCGGGGGGTAGGGGCGGGGCCCGATCCGCCCCTGGCGGCGCTGCCACCAGCCGGGCTCGCCGGAGGACCGGTACGACCCTCCCGCGGGCCGGCCTCGTCGTCCTCGACCTCCGCCTCGATGGCCCGGGCGGCGTCGACCTCGCCTTCCTCGGCCAGCGCCGCCGCCGCCAGCCTGTACCCGATGCGCTCCAGCAGGCTCATGATGGCCCTCGCGCCGCCTCGATCCTCGTCTCCAGCATAAGCACCGCGCTCCCGCGGTGCACCTCGCCCTCGGCCCCGTCCTGGGATGGCCTTCCCGGCGGCATGGATGCCATATAACAACTGAATCATCCAGGTTCAAGTCAACTAGGCCAGGTGCCGCGGGGCAGGGCTCGAGCGGCCCTTCCCGCCCCTTGCCCTCCTCGCGCCCCGGGGGACCCGGGTGCCCCGGCAAGCCCTTCAGGCCGGGCTGGCCACCGGTCCGCCGCCCCGGGCCGCGGCCTCGGCCCGGGCGAAGGCGTCGACGTAGCGCTTGACGTCGGAGGGACCGCTCATGGCCAGGTCCAGGCGGGGCAGGAAGCGGAGCAGGTACCCCAGCGTCGCCAGCGCCGCGGCGCCGCCCTCGGGGTCGACCCCGCGGAGCCAGCCGGAGAGGACGTCGCCCGAGGTGCTCACCGAGAAGTGGCGGTGGCGCAGGATCTCGGCGACCACCTCGGCCCGGAGCGCGCGCTGCCAGGGAGCGGCGCCGCCGCCCTTGAGGCGCAGGCTGACGTGGTTGTTGTTCGGGTTGTCGGAGAGGAAGCTGTCGACCACGGCGTAGTGGTACGCCTGGCGCGAGCTCAGGTTCAGGTAGGCCTCGGTGATGCAGGCGTAGTTGGGGGACCCGACGCCGGCCGTCACCATCGAGGCGGCTCGAGCCGCGCCCAGCGGAGGCGGGCGCTCGCCCAGCCCCGGCTCGAACCGCGGGTCGGCCAGGCCGCGCCACAGGGCCTGGAAGGGCACCGAGGCGACCTCGGCGGCAGCCACCCGCTCCCTGGAGGAGGCGGCGTCCCGGATGCCCCCGCCCAGGTCGACCAGGTGGACCGAGAGCGGCGGCGGCGAGTCGAGGGTCCTCACGCCGCCGACGGGCGAATCCAGCAGGCGGTCGCCGATGTCGAACATCGACTGGATCGCCATCTCGTGGGCGAAGCGGATGACGTCGTGGAGCGACTGGCACGCCCAGGTGCCCAGGAAGGCGCTGCCGCTCAGCTTGGTGAGCTTGCCGGCGAGCAGCCCCGGCAGGCCGGAGGTGCGGCGGCCGTGCACCGCCACCGGAAGGCGCCCCACCAGCTCCGGCCACAGGACCCCGGCGAAGACGCTGCGGCTCGCCACGTCCAGGCTCGCCAGCTGGCCCGGGACCAGCGCCGACAGGGCGCCGGTCACCCCGAACAGGCTCGGCATCCGGAACTCGCGCAGGATGGAGGCGGCGTGGCCGGTGACCGTGCCCCGCTCGACCACGATGCCGCAGACCCGCGACAGCAGGCGGACGCAGTCGGGGAGGAGCTGCGGGACCACCAGCAGCGAGCCGGTGGGGGTCTCCTCCAGCTCCCGGGGCGTGCGCGCCGCGTGGACCGGGCCCACGGACCGCCCCGGCCAGACCGGGTCTCCGCCCCGCACCAGGAGCGGCGCCGCCTGCGCCGGCTCGCCGGGCTCGGCCTCCGCCGGCTCCGCCCGGAGCGGCCGGGCCTGCAGGACCAGGATCCGACCCTCGGCGTCGAGGGCCCACTCGACGTCCTGTGGCGACCCGAAGTAGCGCTCGATGGCCAGCGCCGTCGCGGCCAGGCGCGCCACCTCGCCGTCGTCGATGGCGGGGCGCAGCTGCTCCTCGCTCGGCAGGTCGACGCGAGCCAGGCCGCCTCCCGGCGCCTCGACCAGGCGGCCGGGCTTCCTGGCCACGCGGCGCTCCAGGATCCGGTGGGGCGCGCCGCGGGACACCGCGAACTGGTCGGCGCTGGCGGTTCCGGCCGAGACCTCGGGGCCGAGGCCCCGGGCCGCCGAGATCAGGAGCGCCGGCGACCTGGGGTCGTCCGGGCGCCGCGTGAAGGCCACGCCCGAGGCCCGGGCGCGGACCATGCGCTGCACCAGCACGGCCATGGGGGTGTCGACCTCGGCCAGCCCGGCGGCCCTGCGGTAGAAGACGGCGCGCGCCGAGAACCGGCTGCTCACCACCTCCTTCCAGGCTTCCACCAGGCTCGCGGGGAGCACGTTCAGGTAGGTCTCGAACTGCCCGGCGAAGGAAAGCTCGCTGCCCTCGCCGGTGGCGCTGGAACGGATGGCCAGGCCCTCGGCGGCGGGGAACCCGGAGGCCCGGTGGGCCCTCTCGATGGCGTCCGCCACCGCAGGCGGCACCGGGGTGCCCCCGACCAGGTCCTGGGCCATCTCGCAGCGCCGCCGGAAGTCGTCCGGGGCGTCGAGCCGCGCCGGCGCCAGGATGGTGCGGAGCGAGCTGGCCAGGCCGCCGGCCTCGATGAACTCGCGGTAGGCCTCCACGGTGACGGCGAAGAACTCGGGGACGCGGTAGCCGAGGTCGCAATCGATGCGGGCCAGGGCCAGCGCCTTGCCTCCGACCAGGGCGGCGTTCCTGGAGTCGATGGCCTTCATGGCCAGGGCGAGGCGGGGCGCCTCCGGCGCCGGCCCGGCGGTGGCGTCCCACTCCTCCCGCGCCGGCGACCTGGCCAGGAGCTGGTTGACGTCGGCCCGGAGGCTGGTCACCACGTTGGCCAGGTCGAAGTACCGGTCCCCGGTGAGCTCGTTGAGCAACCGGACCATGTCGGCGGTGCCGTCGAAGAGGGCGCGGATCCCCATGCGCACCCGCACGTGGCGGAAGGAGGTCCACGACGACTCCTCCTCCAGCTCCCCAAGCAGTTCCAGCAGCTCGTTGTTCACGGCGAGCAGGGCGCGGAAGAGCCGGTACCTCGCGTGCATGCGCTCGACGTCCTTCGCCGACCGCGGCCGGCGCCGTGAGGCCAGGACCGCGTCGTCGAGCCCGCGGGCGAGCCCGGCCAGCACCACCACCGCCGGGTGCGGCCGCCGCGCCCTGCGCCAGCTCCCCAGGAGATCCACGGCCACCCCAGTGGCGAGGAGCAGCGACACCGCCAGGAGGCCGAAGAGGCCGCTCTGCCGGTGGGCCAGGCGGAAGAGCCAGGCCGGCATCCCCACCCGGTCGAGCCTGACCCGGGCGACGTCCTCCCCCAGCAGGGTTCCGTCGGCTAGCTCCAGGACCGCCACCTCGAGCTCGCCGGGCGGGGCGGTGGAGGGCAGGGGCATCGACACCTCGAAGGCGCGCCGCCCGCGCTCGACGTCCCCGAGCCGGACCGACCCGGGCGCCACCCGGTAGAGGCCCTCGCTCTCCTTGAGGCGCACGAAGTGCGAGATCATCTCCTCCCGGTCTTCGCGCGTTCCCTCGACCTCCATTCGCGCCGCCACCGACCGGTAGCCCAGCCGGAGCCGGTCGCGGAGCTCCGGGGCCGCCACCGCGGCCAGCGCCGCCGAGGAGTAGACCGCGTACAGGCTCGGCGCGTGCCGGAAGGTGACGTGCTCGACTCCGCCCCAGATGACGCCGCCGATCTTGCCCCGCCGGTTGAAGGTGTGGTGCTCCGAGGCGCCGGTCACCCGGATGGCCACCTGCGAGCGCTCGCCGACGGTCCCGCTCACGTGAAGGCTGGCGCCGTGGTAGAAGCTCCCCGCCTCGACCTGCGCCGGCTCGACGGCGGAGAAGGATCCGGGCGCCGCCGTGCCCGGGACCGCGGCCGCGGCGAGGAGCAGTCCGAGCCCGGCGGGCCGCAGCTGGGGGAAGCGGCGCCGGTGTGCGGGGATGCGCCTCATTCTCCCGCCACGTGAGACAGCATGACCGAGGGGGTCCGCACCAGGTCCACCGCCACCTTGGCCGCCACCAGGAGCACGACGAGGGCGAGGAGGATCTTGAGCTGGTCGGCCCGCAGCCGGCGCCCCCAGCGCGCGCCCAGCACAGCGCCGGCGGTCGAGCCGGCCGCCAGGAGCAGCGCTAGCACGAAGTCGACGGCGTGGTTCTGGGTCGCTTGGAGCATGGTCACCAGGATGCAGGTGAACAGGATCTGCAGGAGGCTCGTCCCGGCCACCATGTGCATCCGCATCCGCAGCACGTAAAGCATGAGCGGCACCATGACGAAGCCGCCCCCCACCCCCATCATCGCCGCCAGGACGCCGGTGAGCACGCCCAGGGCCACCGGCACCAGGACGGAGACCTCGATCTCGGAGCGCGGGAACCGCATCCGGCCCGGGAGCGAGTCCAGCCAGGTGCGCCGGGGCAGGGGCTCGAAGCGGCGCTCGGACATGTAGATGCCCCGGCGCCAGGCCCGGACCGACTCGGCCAGCATGAGGCCACCGATGCTCCCCAGCATGATCACGTAGAGGACGCGGATGACGCTGTTGGCCGGGCCCAGGCGGTTCAGCCAGTGCAGCAGCTCGACCCCGGCGATGCTGCCCACCGTCCCACCCGCGAAGAGGGTGAACCCCATCTTGAAGTCGACGGTGCTGGCCCGGGCGTGCTCGAAGGTGCCGGTGGTGGCCGCCGCCACGATGGCGGCCGATCCCGAGGCGGCCGCCACCAGCGGCGAGATCCCGAAGAACATGAGGAGCGGCGTGAGCAGGAAGCCGCCCCCGACGCCGAACAGGCCGGAGAGCAGCCCCACCACGCCCCCGGCCGCGATCACCAGCGGGATGCTCACGCTCGCCTGCGCGATGGGAAGGAACAGGTACAGGGCCGCGCCCTCTTGAGCGGCGCTGGGCTCGCGCCGCTCGAGGCGGGAGCCACGTCGCCTCGACGCTAACCCTAGCAGGCCCAACGAATTCCTTCCACCCGCGGCCGGGCGGGACAGAGGACGCGGCAGGCCGCTCTGTGGCATGCTCTCGCCCGGCCGGCGCGATCGAGGAGGACGGCGATGGAACCACTGTGGCTGCTCAAGGGACCCCCCGAGGCTCCGGGGTGGAAGCCGCTGGAGGCCGACTCCCGGGGGAACAAGATCGACCTCCTACTCTTCGATCGCGCCGCCTGGGCGCTGGTGCGCGCTCCCGAGGCCCCGGCGCAATATCCCGGGCTGGCGCCGGTCGCTCCCCCGGATGGCCTGTACCTCGACGACCAGGGGCGGACCGTCTACGTGGTTGGCGGCCGCGAGGTGCGGGGCCCGCACGAGGTGCTGGCCACCCTCGGCCCGGAGGCGCAGGAGCTGCTCAAGAAGCTCGGCGACCCCGACACGGTGCTGGACCGCCTGGGCCGCGTCTACTGATCGTCTGATCGTCGCTGTTAACCCCGCGGATTCCGGGCCGACGGGCGAGACTTCCATCCCCTTTATCGGCACATCGAAGAATCCGCAGGTGGCCGGTGGAGCGCGATCGCCTAGCGTGACGGCGGTGGACGATTCCGGGCGGGCGCTCCCCACCCGGGGCCTCGCCGCCTGGCGAAGCCGGACGGCGGGAGCCGCGAATCGCCGGAGCCGAGCCGCGGCTCGGCTCCGTTCCCCGCCGTTCGAGGAGAGTCGCCATGCAGGCGCCCGTGACCTCCGCTCGCCCCTCTGCGCCGCCCGCCGCGGCGCCGCCCCAGCCGAGCGGCCTCTCGCTCCTGTGGAAGACCGAGGACTGGCTCGCGGTCTGGGTCGGGTTCCTGGTGATCGTCCTCGTCCTGGCCGGCGTCCCGGTCAAGCTGCCCAAGTTCAAGTGGACCACCGACGGCGCCTTTGCGGCGCGGGTGGCGGAGGTGCGCGACGCCGGCCTCCTCGAGAAGCTCGAGTCGGGCGCGGCCGAGAAGGGCGCCAAGGCCCTGCAGGCCGACCTGGGCGCCCTCCGGGCGGCCGTGGCCTCGGCCGATCGCAAGGCGGTGGCCGAGGCGGCCAAGAAGGTCGAGGCCAGCGCCAAGGCCGCGCCGGACGCTGGATTGAAGGGCAAGGCCGGGAAGCTCTCCAAGGACCTGCGCGGCGAGGCGAGCAACCGGGTGGGCGGGATCTTCGCCGGCGAGAACCTGCTCTGGGCCGTCTACATCGGCATCGCCTACCTGGTCCTGACCACGATGGCGCTGCGCCTCATGGGCCAGAAGGCCATGCAGTTGGCGGTGGGGTTCCCGGTGGTCTTCGCGCTGGCCTGGCTGGCCCAGTTCATCGCCGGGAACTCGACCGTGGTCTACTACGGCGTCGAGTACGTCCTGTGGTGCCTGTTCCTGGGCCTGTTCGTGAGCAACGTGCTCGGGGTCCCGGCCTGGCTCAAGCCCGCGGTGCGGACCGAGTTCTACATCAAGAGCGGCCTGGTGGTGCTGGGCGCCGGGATCCTCTTCGGCGAGATCGTGCAGGCCGGCGCCTACGGCATCGTCCAGGGGCTGCTGGTGGTGATCGCGGTCTGGTACTTCACCTACTGGGTGGCGAGGAAGCTCCGGGTCGACGACGAGTTCGCGGCGGTCCTCTCCAGCGCCGTGTCCATCTGCGGCGTCTCGGCGGCCATCGCCACCGGCGGCGCCATCAAGGCCGACGGCAAGAAGATCAGCTACACGACCTCCATCGTGCTCCTCTGCGCCATCCCCATGCTGATCTTCCAGCCCATGATCGCCAAGTGGGCAGGGATGAGCGACATCGTGGCCGGCGCCTGGCTCGGCGGGACGCTCGACACCAGCGGCTCGGTGGTGGCGGCGGGAGCGCTCATCAGCGACACGGCCATGAAGACCGGCGTCATCGTCAAGATGTCCCAGAACGTGCTCATCGGGGTGGCGGCCTTCATCCTCTCGGTGGTGTGGACCATGCGCACGGCGGGCGCGGCCGGCCGGGAGCGGCCCGGCGCTATGGAGATCTGGCACCGCTTCCCCAAGTTCGTGCTGGGGTTCGCCGCGGCCTCGATCCTGTTCTCGTTCATCGTCGACGCCAAGACCGTCGAGGCCACCAAGGGAGCCCTGACCGGCCTCAGGACCTGGTGGTTCGCGCTGGCCTTCGCCAGCATCGGCCTGGAGACCAGGTTCGGGGAGCTGACCAAGATGGAGGGAGGCCGGCCGGCGGGCGCCTTCCTCATCGGCCAGGCCTTCAACGTCTTCTGGACGCTGCTGCTGGCCTGGCTCATCTTCGGCGGCGTCCTCTTCGGCGTGCCATCGATCAAGTAGGGCGGGGGCTCGTCCCCCGCCGATTCCACCACGGGCGACCCGCAGGCCGGGGGCTCGTCCCCCGCCGATTCCACCACGGTCGGCACGGTCGGCCCGCGGCCCGGGCGCGCGG
>DASRTO010000579.1:0-17119 GCA_035655915.1 Anaeromyxobacteraceae bacterium | reverse complement strand
CTGCTCGGGGACGTGGAGGTGGTGGTCACCCGCTCCGAGAAGGAGGCGGTGCTCCTCGAGAACGAGCTCATCAAGAAGCACCGGCCCCGCTTCAACGTGCGGCTCCGGGACGACAAGGACTTCATCGTCCTGCGGCTCGACCCGGCCCACCCGTACCCGCGCCTGGAGATCGTCCGCGCCCGGCAGCGGCGGGACGACGGGGCCCGCTACTTTGGCCCTTACTCCAGCGCCAGCTCCATCCGCGAGACCCTGCGGGTGGTGAACCGCTGGTTCCAGCTCCGCACCTGCAGCGACCGGGTCCTGGAAAGCCGGCGGCGCCCCTGCATCCTCCACCAGATCGGGCGCTGTCCGGCGCCCTGCGTCTACGAGGTCCCGGCCGAGGCCTACCGGGAGAACGTGGAGGACGCGGTGGCCTTCCTGGAGGGGCGGGAGACCGACCTCCTGCCGCGGCTCCAGGCCCGCATGCGCCAGTCGGCGGCCGGCCTGCGCTTCGAGGAGGCGGCCCGCTTGCGCGACCAGATCCAGGCGGTGGAGCGCTCGCTGGAGAAGCAGCGGGTGCTCATGGCCGACCAGGCCGACCGCGACGTCTTCGGCCTCTACCGCGAGGGGCCGGCGCTGGTGGTGCAGGTGCTCTCCATGCGCGGCGGCAAGCTCCAGGACTCGCGCGCCTGGCCCTTCGCCGAGCAGGAGTTTCCCGACGCCGAGGTGCTCTCGTCGTTCCTCGCCCTCTACTACGAGCGGAACCCGGCCCCCGACGAGGTGCTGCTGCCGCTCGAGCCGGACGGCGCAGCCGCCCTGGCCGACGTGATCTCCGACCGGCGCGGCCGCAAGGTGCGGCTGCTCACCCCCCAGCGCGGGGCCAAGGCCGACCTGCTGGAGGTGGCGGCCCGCAACGCCGAGCAGGGCTTCCGGGGCTGGCGCGAGCGGGACGAGCGCCGCGAGGAGGCGCTGGCGGCGCTGGCGCGGGCGCTGCGCCTGCACCGCGAGCCACGCTGGATGGAGTGCTACGACATCTCCACCTTCCAGGGGGCGCTGGCGGTGGGGTCGGGCGTCTCCTTCCGCGACGGCCAGCCCGACAAGGCCGGCTACCGCCACTACAAGGTGAAGGGGGTGGCCGGCCAGGACGACTTCGCCATGCTCCACGAGGTGATCGGCCGGCGGCTGCGGCGTGCCCTGGCCGAGGGCGCCTTCCCGGACCTGCTGGTCATCGACGGGGGCAAGGGGCAGCTCAACGCGGCGCTGGCCGCGGCCCGGGACCTGGGTGTGCCCGCCCGCCCCCAGCCCGGCAACGAAGGCGCGCCCTTCGTGGAGATGGTGGGGCTGGCCAAGAGCCGGCTGCTGGAGGCCGATGCCCGGTCCGCCGCGGGGCGCCGCCAGGGTGGGGCCGGGCCGGCGGCCCTGGCCGACGCCGCCGAGGCCCGGGGACGTGGCTTCGTGGCCGAGCTGGCCCGGTCTCCCGAGCGCGTCTTCCTCCCGGCCCGCAAGGACCCGGTAGTGCTGCGGCAGAACTCGGCCGAGCTGTTCCTGCTGGCGCGGCTCCGCGACGAGGCCCACCGCTTCGCCATCGAGTTCCACCGCAAGCTCCGGCGGGCCCGGACGCTGGTCAGCGTCCTGGAGGACATCCCAGGGGTGGGGGCCGGCCGGCGCCGGGCGCTCCTGCGCCACTTCGGATCGCTCAAGCGGGTGCGGGAGGCGAGCGCCGAGGAGATCGCCCGGGTCGACGGCTTCGGGGAGCGCCAAGCCCGGGCGGTGCGGGACTTCTTCCACCCGCCGGAGGGGCCAGCGGCGGCGGCCGAGGCCGCCCTGGACGCGGCCCTGGTGGCCGAGGCCGGCGGGGCGCCCGGCCCGGAGCGCCCTTGATCCAGGCCCGCCGGCGTCTTATGTGTCGTTCTCGCCGCGAGCGCCCGTTCGACGCGGGGGAGGGGCGCGCGGCCGGAGGACCTCGTGACCCATCCCACCAGGCAGGCCGGCGAGGCCGGCGACACCGTGGCGCTGGCACCGGTGGTGGATCAGCTGTGCCGCATGGCGGAGACGGCGCTGGCGGGGCGCAACGGCTCGGGGCGCCTGGTGCTGCCCTCGCGCGATGCGGTCATCGAGTGCGTGGAGAGCCTGCGCTCGGTCTTCTTCCCCGGCTACTTCGGCACCCCGGACCTGGAGGACGAGAGCCTCCACTACTTCGTGGGCTCGACGCTGGCGCGGGTGCTGCGGCTGCTGGAGGACCAGGTGCGGCGCGCCATCGCCTTCGCCGAGAAGCACGACTTCGAGACCTGCGACCACTGCGCCCGGCAGAGCGCCGCCGCCACCCGCACCTTCCTGTCGCGCCTGCCGGCGGTGCGGCGGCTGGTGGCCTCGGACTTGGAGGCGGCCTACGAGGGCGACCCGGCCCTGAAGAGCCGCGACGAGGCCATCTTCAGCTACCCCGGGATCTTCGCGGTCACCAACCAGCGCCTGGCCCACGAGCTGCACCTGCTGGAGGTGCCGCTCATCCCGCGCATCATCACCGAGCACGCCCACACCATCACCGGCATCGACATCCATCCCGGCGCCAGCATCGGCGAGAAGTTCTTCATCGACCACGGTACCGGGGTGGTGGTCGGGGAGACCAGCCGCATCGGCCGCAACGTCCGCCTCTACCAGGGCGTGACCCTGGGCGCCAAGAGCTTCCCCCTGGACGAGCACGGCAACCCCATCAAGGGCATCGACCGCCACCCCATCGTCGAGGACGACGTGGTGGTGTACGCCGGCGCCACCGTCCTCGGCCGCATCACCATCGGCAAGGGCTCCTCGGTGGGCGGCAACGTCTGGCTCACCGAGAGCGTGGCGCCGGGGAGCAAGGTGACGCAGGCCAACACCCGCGAGGGGCGGCACGAGCGGGGGTAGCTTCCGCCGAGCCGGCCGGGGGTGGCGGGCCCAGAGGGCAGCGGCCCCGACGGCTTGCGCGAGCCCGCCCCGTACAAATGGGCCCCGCTGCCGTGATCAGGCGCCCGCCCCCAGCATCTCCGCCAGCAGAGCCTCCAGGATCTCCGGCTTGAAGGGCTTCTCCAGGCGGCGGTTCGGCACCGTCTCCAGGAAACGCTGGGCCGCGGCGGTGTAGGCGCCTCCGGTCATGAACACCATGCGGGTGGCCAGCCCCGGGGCGGAACGCCCGATCTCGGCGTGGAGATCCATGCCGCTCATCCCCGGCATCATCAGGTCGCACAGGATCACGTCGAAGTCGGCGCCGCCCCGGACGAGCCCCAGCGCCTCCCGCGCGCTCTGCGCGGCCACCACGTCGTGCCACGGCGCCAGCAGCCGCTGCAGCGCCTTGCCCATGCGCGGCTCGTCGTCGACCACCAGGATGCGCCCCCGGCGCTCGCTCATGTCGGCCCCCTCAGGGACGCCGCAGCCGCCAGCGCCGCGAAGACCAGCACCGGTGCCGCCGGCAATGGCGGCCACGCCTCGCGCCTTGCCCCGCTCGGGGTGCCGCTGCCGGTGCCGATCATGGTCTTGCTCGCCGGCGCACCGGCGTCCCCGGAGGGTCATGTATATCCCAACGGGGGCGCGGACGCATGGCGCCGCCCGGGCGGGCGAATCCATCGGCCGGGCGCCGGCTCCAACCATGGCGATGCCAATCTACGAGTACGCCTGCAGGGACTGCGACCGGGCCTTCGAGGAGCTCATCCTCCGCCGCTCCGACGAGGGCGACGTGAAGTGCCCGAAGTGCGGCAGCCGGCGCGTCGGCCGGCTCATGTCGCGGCCGGCGGCCGCCCGCACCGGGGGCGGGAGCGGGTCCTCGCGCGCCGCTCCGGCCTGCGGCCCGGTCGGCTGAGCCATCTAGGCGCCGCGCGGTCGCGCGGCTCGAAGGCGCCGCCCGCGGGGTGAGCCGGGGTCCGGGGCGGGACCGGTCCGCCCCGAAAGTGCAGGAGTCCTGACTACATCGGCGGGTCCGCGGATTTTGGAGACGGGCGGCGCCGCGCTAGACTCGGCTCGACCGTGCCCCGCCTCCAGCGCGCCAGCGACTTCACCCTGGAGTTCGTCGCCGAGATCCTGGCGAAGCAGGGCCTCCTCACCGACGACGCCCGCCGCACCGCCTTCGCCCGGGAGGGGCCGCAGCGGGCCCGGCTGCTGCGGGAGCAGGCGAGCCGCTCGGGCGGGCGGGGGCTGAAGCGGGCCGAGCTCTCGCCGGTGGAGCTCATCGCCTCCTTCAGGTTCCCCGACGCGCGCCGGGAGTCGGAGCTGGTGGACGAGGACAAGGCCACCCAGGCGGTGGCCGAGGCGGTGGGGATCCCCTACCGGAAGATCGACCCCCTGAAGCTCGACGCCCAGCTCATCACCCGCACCCTGTCCCGCCCCTTCGCCCGCAAGCACGCGGTGCTGCCGCTGGAGAGGAAGAACGGCTCGCTGGTGGTGGCCACCGCCAACCCCTTCGACCGGGAGCTGTTCGAGAGCCTGCGCGGCCTCACCGGCCAGAGCATCCAGCTGGTCCTCTCCGCGCCGGCCGACATCCACCGCGCCATCTCCGAGGTCTACGGCTTCCGCCAGCAGATCACCGAGGCCCAGACCCAGCTCACCCGCGGCGCCCCGGACGTGGGCAACCTGGAGCAGTTCGTCAACCTCACCGGCCTGGAGGCGCTGGAGGCCTCCAGCGAGCCGGTGGTGGCTGCGGTCGAGTACCTGCTCCACTACGCCTTCGAGCAGCGGGCCAGCGACATCCACGTCGAGCCCCGGCGCGAGGAGTCCATCGTCCGCATGCGCATCGACGGCGTGCTGCACCCCGTCTACCGGGTGCCCAAGCCGGTCCACGGGGCCATCACCAACCGCTTCAAGATCATGAGCCGCCTGGACATCGCCCAGCGCCGGCCCCAGGACGGCCGCATCCGCACCGCCCGCGGCGACGCGGAGATGGAGCTGCGCGTCTCCACCATCCCCACCGCCTTCGGGGACAAGATCGTCATCCGCATCCTCGACCCCAACGTGCTGGTGCGGGACCTGTCCGAGCTGGGTTTCCTGCCGGACGAGCGGGACACCTTCGAGGCGTGGCTCTCCCGCCCCCACGGGCTGGTGGTGGTGACCGGCCCCACCGGCTCGGGCAAGACCACCACCCTCTACTCGGCGCTGGAGGCGCTGGCCTCGCCCGAGATCAACGTGGTCACCATCGAGGATCCCATCGAGATGGTCCACGAGGACTTCAACCAGATCGCAGCCAACCCCAAGACCGGCACCGGGTTCGCCGAGGCGCTGCGCCACGTGCTGCGTCAGGATCCGGACGTGGTCATGGTGGGCGAGGTGCGCGACGGCGAGACCGCCTCCCAGGCGGTGCAGGCTGCCCTCACCGGTCACCTGGTGCTGACCACCCTGCACACCAGCGACACGGTGGGCGCGGTGGCGCGTCTGCGCGACCTGGGGGTGCCGGCCTTCCTCATCGCCGCCACCCTCACCGGGGTGGTGGCCCAGCGGCTGGTGCGCCAGGTGTGCCCCACCTGCGGTGAGGACGTGCCCCTCACCGCCGACCAGGTGGCCGAGCTGGGCATCAAGCACCCCGAGGACCACGCCGGGAGGCTCCTGGCCCGGCGCGGCCAGGGCTGCGCCAAGTGCCGCTACACCGGATACTTTGGCCGGACCGGGATCTTCGAGGTGCTGAAGGTGAACCCGCGCCTGCGCCACCTCGTCGCCGACGGGGCCACCCCCGAGGTGCTGCTGCGCACGGCGCGGCAGGACGGGCTGCGCCCGCTGCGCGAGCACGCGGTGCGCAAGGTGGCCGCCGGGATCACCAGCTTCGAGGAGGCCATGCGGGCCACCGCCGACGCCGAGAGGAGCGCGTGAGCACCACCGCCCAGGAGATCGCCGAGCTGTGGTCGGCCGGGACGCCGCTCTTGTACCTGGTCACCTCGGAAGAGGACCGGGCGGTGGCGCTGTGCCGCGCCGCCGCCGAGGGTTTCGACGCCAGCTGCGGCGTCTGGTCGAGCCTGCGGGGCCTGGAGCCGGTGGCCCCGGCGGCGCGCGACCCGCTGGCCGTCCTGGAGGCGGTGCTCAAGGCCCCGGCCCCCTTCCTGGCGGTGCTGCTGGACTTCCACGAGGCCCTGGGGAACCCGCTGGTGTCCCGGCGCGTCCGGGACGTGCTGCCGCGGCTGGCCGCCGAGGGGCGCTGCCTGGCGGTGGTGGCGCCGCGGGTGGTGCTGCCCGACGGGGTGGCCGCCGAGGCGGTGGTGCTGCGGCTGCCGCTGCCGGGCGAGCCGGAGCTGGCGGCGCTCCTGGACGCGGTGGCCGAGGGGGCGCGCCTCGGCGGCGCGGAGCGGCACCGGGCCCTGACCGCGGCCCGCGGCCTCACCGAATCCCAGGCGCGCCGCGCCTTCGTGCGGGCCCTGCGCGCCGATCCCCGCCTGGGCCAGAAGGGCGTCGAGGTGGTGCTGGAGGAGAAGAAGCGCATCCTGAACCGCGACCTGGGGCTGGAGCTGGTCGAGTCCCAGGAGGTGGCCGACGACCTGGGCGGCCTGGAGAGCTTCAAGGCCTGGATGGCGGAGCGGGCCCTGGCCTTCGCCCCGGACGCGCGCCGCTTCGGGTTGCCGGCGCCGCGCGGGGTGCTGCTGGTGGGGGTGCAGGGCTGCGGCAAGTCGCTGGCCGCCAAGTCGGTGGCCGCCCAGCTGGGGGTGCCGCTGCTCCGCCTCGACCTGCCGCGGGTGCTGGGGTCGGGGTCAGGGGCCGAGGAGCGGCTGGGGCGGGTGCTGGCCGCCGCCGAGGCCATCGCCCCGGTGGCGCTGTGGGTGGACGAGATCGAGAAGGCCTTCGCCGGCAGCACACCCGGCGAGCAGGGCGACCCGCGGGCGGCGCGGCTCTTGGGGTCGTTCTCCACCTGGCTGCAGGAGCGGCAGGGCTCGGTGTTCGCGGTGGCCACCGCCAACGACGTGTCGCGGCTGCCCCCGGAGCTGCTGCGGCGCGGCCGCTTCGACGAGCTCTTCTTCGTGGACCTGCCCGACCTGGCCGCCCGGCGGGACATCCTGGCGTTGCACCTGCGCAAGCGCGGGCGCGACCCGGAGCAGTACGAGCTGGCGGCCGTCGCCGAGCTGTGCGCCGACTACTCGGGCGCCGAGCTGGAGCAGGTGGTGGTTGGCGCGCTGCACCGGGCCTTCGCCCTGAAGCGGGAGCTGGAGCCCGGCGACCTGCGGCGGGTGGCCCAGGACCTGGTGCCGCTCTACCGGACCTACGAGGAGCAGATCAAGGCGCTGCGCGAGTGGTCCCGCGGCCGCGCCCGCCCCGCCGGGCGCGAGGGGGCGGTGGTGGAGCTGTTCCGGCGGACGGCGGGGTAGGGGCCGCCGGAACCGCACGGCCGCTACAGGCCCGGCCACCCGGGGGGCGGCTGGGCGAAGCCGCTGGAGCGGAAGGGGGTGGCGTTCTCGCGGCGCCAGACCTCGTCGCGGCGCACCTGACCCCACGGCTCGAGGTCCACCCCGGCGGCGCGCAGCCCGTCCCGGTCGTCGTAGCGCAGGGTCAGCACGGCGGCAGGGCGGCTCGCGGCCCGCTCGAACGGGACCTCCTCCACGTGCGAATGGTGGCGCTCGGCGAACTCCGTTCCCAGCCCGGGCCGGCCCCGCTCCAGGCTGCGGCGGGCCTCCGGCGCCGGGGACGGGCTCGCCTCGGCGCTGGCGCTCCCCTGGGCCGACGGCGGCGGCGCGGTCTCCGAGCGGGGCTCGCCGTGGCCGGCGCCAGCGTCGCGATCGTACGGCTGGACGGGGTACGGGCGGGGCCGCCAGGCGACGGCCCGCTCCGGGAAGACGGCCACCCCGATGACGCCCACGTCCCGGGCGTCGCCCATGCGCGCCGCGTAGGAATCCCGGACGCTGCCGAAGCGGAAGGCGGCCACGGCCTCGCCGCTCAGCCGGTAGCCGTCGATGGTGGTCTCGCCGAACGGCTCGACCAGGTAGCCCCGCTTCTCCCAGGCGGCCGGCCTGCCGTCCACTACGTCGCGCCCGTCCACCGAGGCCACCACCTCGACGCGGCGCGCCGAGCCGTTCCGGATCCGGAGCAGATACCGCTGGCCGGGCACGCCCAGCACGAAGATCCGCCCGCGGTGGGAGAAGGTGGGCAGGACGCGGCCGGCGTCGTCCACCAGCTCCAGCGAGTAGGGCCCTTGGCGAGTGGGGGCCTCGGGCGGGTGGGCCCTGGCCGCGCAGGGGAGGGCGGCGAGGGTTGCGATCAGGGCGGCGGCGAACGGGGCGTGGGTGGTCATCGAGGTCTCCTTTCGTCGGCATGAACGAACAAGCCTGAAGAAGGATCTGCCGGCCCTGCACGGGCCGCTCACTTCGAGGCCGCCGCGGCGCTCTCCGGGGCCGGGCCTTATGCAAGCACCGGCGAAAACCGGAGGTGCGTCATGGCATTCGAGGTCGAGACCCTGAACGTGGACGGACGGGTCACCACCCTCGGCACCGCCGGCGCGCACACGCTGGTCATCGACCGCCCGGTCGAGGCGGGCGGTGGTGGCCTGGGGTTCAACGGGGGCGAGCTGCTCCATCTCGCCGTCGCCGGCTGCGTCTCGAACGACCTCTTCCGCGAGGCGCTCGCCGACGGAGTCAGGCTGCGGCGGGTCCGCGTCACCGCGCGCGGCGAGTTCGCCGGGACCCCCGCGGTGTCGTCCGGCATCGAGTACGACGTGGAGGTCGAGGGGGATGCCGACCCGGCGCGCCTCGAGGCCCTGGTGGCACGCGTGGACGCGGTGGCCGAGATCCCGAACTCGCTCCGGCGGGGAACGCGCGTGAGGCTGGCGGCCGTTCGTGTCGGGCGGCCCGCCACTCTTCCGGGTCGCCCGGCCGGCGGCTGACGAGCCGGGGGAGCAGGGACCGGAGGGTCAGTCCTCCACCTCGACGAAGTCGTAGGGGCCGGTGGCCTGGACCAGGAGGTAGCGCGCCGGCGTGCCGGTGCGGTTCACCACGCGGTGAATCCGGCCGGCGGCGATCCGCTGTCGCTGACCGGGGCGCAGGGCCACCGTCTCGTCGGGCCCGCGCAGGCCGACCTCCACCGGCTCCTCCAGGCAGAAGACGTCGTCGGTGACGGTCGAGTGGTAGTGCCACGGCGTGCCCTGCCGGGGGGCGAGGGTGTTGACGCGGACGGCCACGTCCGCGGTCCTGGCGATCCACTCCACCTCCGCGACGCGGCTTCCTCCGGCCATGGCGGCACCTCCGGTGAGCGCCCGGACCCCATTCTATCGTCGGGGGGACCACCCGGTCGCGCAGCGTGAGGACGCAGCCGACGAGCTCGAGGGCCCCCGCCGCCGCCACCGCATGGCCCAGGGCCCCGTTGTTCCCCGCCACCGCCGGCGCCGCGAGGGTCGCCAGGCGCTCGGCGGCCCTACCGAGACGCCTTGCCTCCGCCGGCGAACGCGGCCAGGACGCGCCGGTGGACCAGCCCGTTGGACGCCAGGCAGTGGCCGGAGGCGACGCTGGGGCGGCCGGCGAGGTCGGTGAACCGGCCGCCGGCCTCCTCCACCAGCACCTTGAGCGGCGCCAGGTCCCACTCCTTCACCCCGGCCTCGATCCAGGCCTCGGCCCGGGCGGTGAGCACCAGGGCGCAGCCGGCCAGGTCGCCGTAGCAGCGCGCGGAGGCGGCGGTGGCCACCAGGCGCTCCACGGCGGCGGCGCTCCCGGGCGCGAGCAGGAAGCGCATCTCGCCGAGGGAGAGGGTGGCCTCGCCCCAGTCGGCGATGCGGGAGACCCGCAGCCGCACCGGCCCGGCCCGGCCGCGCTGCAGGAAGGCGCCGCGCCCCCGGGCCGCCCAGTAGGTCTCGCCCAGGGCGGGGAGGGCCATGGCGCCCACCACCACCTCTCCGCGGTGCTCCAGCGCCACCAGGGGCCCCCAGAAGCTCCCGCCGCGGGTGAAGCCGCGGGTGCCGTCGATCGGGTCCACGATCCAGCGCGACGCCCCCTCGCCGGCGTGGGCCCCGCTCTCCTCCCCCAGGATGGCGTGGCGCGGGAAGGCGCGGCGCACCACCCGGACGATGGCGGCCTCGGCGTCGCGGTCGGCGGCGGTGACCGGGGTCCGGTCGGGCTTCACCTCCACCCGTACCCCGCGGCGGAAGTGGCGCAGGCTGGCCGCCGAGGCGGCCCGCACGGCGCGGCGGGCGGTGTCGAGGGCCAGGGGGAGGTCCAGTCTCCGCATGGCGGCGACTCTACCGCGGCAGCGTCCATTTCCGCGCGCCCCTGTGGTATTCCCCGGCCCCGGGGGCGGCCGGCCCCCGGCGGGCGGAAGGGTACCCCGCCTTCCCGGAGCGCCGACGGGTCCCATGAAGAGATTCCTGGTGGTCATGGCCGAGTACCCCGGGCACGGCCGGGGCGTCAGCGGCCGCACCTTCCACAATTTCCTCCAGACCTACGCCGGGCGAGGTGCGGTGGCGTGCTGCACCGCCGCCGACCTCCTGGCCGGGCGATCACCGGCGGCCGAGTACGTCTTCCTCGGGCTGCCGAGCCCGGTGGGCGAGCGCCACCTCGCCTGCCTGCGCTTCCGCCACCTCGTCCCCTTCGACCTCTCCGACTGCCACTACCCGCTCTGGGACGACGCCAACCGCGACTGGCTCAGGAGCCGGGCCGGCCTGTACCTCAAGGCCTGGACCGACGAGGCCTGGGACTTCGGCATCGCCGTGGGCCTGGCCCCGGTGCGGCGTTACGCCAAGCTGCGGCTGGCGCTGGAGGCCGACCGCATCCGGCGGCGCCTGGGCTTCGCGGGCCCGCCGCCCCGCTTCGACGTGCTCTTCCTGGGCGCGGCCACCGGGCGCAACCCGGTGGGCGTGGACCCGGCGCTGGTGCCGAACCAGCGGGTGACCTGGCTGCTCGAGCTGCGGGAGCGCGGGCGGCACCTCAAGGTGTGGGGAGGGCTGCTGGCCCGCACGGTCACGCCGGAGCTGGTGCGGCGGTACGGCGACCTCTCGGACTTCACCATCCAGGGGAAGGTGCCGTTCCGGAAGTACTTCCGGGCGCTGCGGTCCAGCGGCGTGGCGCTCACGCCGGAGGGCAACGCGCCCTGGTCCTACCGCCACTACGAGGCCATCTACGCGCGGTCGATGATCGTGACCAGCGACCTGCGGCGTATCCACACCCTGGTGCCGCTACCGCGGGACGGCATGGTCCACGTGGAGCCCGGCCAGCCGGTGCTGCCGGCCATCGAGCGGGCCCTGGCGCTGCGCCGGGAGCGCCCGGAGATCCTCGAGGAGAACGTGCGCTTCCTGGAGCGCTGGCTGGAGCGGGGGATGTACTCGCGGCGCCGCCCGGAGCTGTTCCAGCGCTTCCTGGCCCAGTTGCCCGGGTCCGGCGCGTAGCCCGGGCTGCCGCCGGCGGGGATGGCCCAGCGCTGGTCAGGCCGCCAGGTGGCGGGCGATCTCGTCGGCGAGCTCGCCCAGGAGCGACACCTTCCAGCGCGGGTCCAGGCCGCGCCGGCCGTCCGGGTCGACGGCGAAGGCTCCCTGCTGGGAGAGCCACTCGAAGGCGTTCTCCAGCATGGCCTTGGAGAGCGACTCCCGCAGCAGGACCCGGCCGGCCAGGAAGTCGGCGCGCCCGAGCTCGAGCGCCGCCTTCACCAGCGTGCGGCGGTCGAGGGGGTCTCCGGACTGGGCCGCCGAGAGCAGCGTCCGGGCCGCCAGGCCGTAGCCCTCGAGGTAGGGGCGGATGAGGTCCGCCAGGAAGTCCAGCGTCTCGCGCCGTGCGCCGGCGCGGAGGGTGCCGTCCTCGGCCGCCAGCACCTCCAGGCGCGACAGGAGGCCGGCGTACTCGTCGAAGAGGGAGTCGAAGGTGGTCCCGGGGCGGTACATGAACTCGAGCTTGAGCAGCCGCGACAGCCAGCGGGTGCGCCCCCGCACCACCCCAGCCGGCGCCACGCCGCCGCTGGCGCGCAGGGCGGTGGCGATCATGGAGACCGAGATGTAGCGGTGCAGCACGTTGTTGCGGAAGTAGTCCAGCTGGGGGCGCGCCTCGTCCGGCACCAGGTAGATGACCCGGCCGGCCGCCCGCTCGGCGTGGACCAGCCCGTCCTTCTCCAGCTTGGCCAGGGCGTCGGCCACCGGACCCGGCCGGCCCGGGTCGGCCGGGGCGTCATTCAGCCCCCGGGCGAAGCGGGCGTCGACGTGCTGGGCCACGACGCGGAGCAGGTCCACCCGGCCCTCCAGCTCCTCGGCGGACAGCCCGCGCCGCACGTGGCTGAGGAGGGCCGCCGCCACCATCCCCATGGGGGAGATGGTGACCGCCCGGTTGATGGCGTGGGCCACCCGGGCGGCTACCGCCTGCACCAGCCGGCGCTTGGAGTCCGTCTCGCGATCCTCGGCGTCGAGGGTGAGCGAGCTGGCCGCCTCCCCCAGCCGCTGCTGGGCCAGGGCCTTCAGCGACACCGGCTCGCCGAACTGGAGGTAGATGGGGCCCCAGCGCTTGAGCAGCACCTTGGGCGTCCGGAGCAGCGCGCCGAAGCTCTCCTTCTCCTTCTCGCGGCCCGACAGCTCGGCCTGGTAGCTCTTGCCCTCCACCAGCCGCTCGTAGTCCACGGCGATGGGGACGAAGAGCACGTCGTCGGCGGCGCCGTCGAGCCAGGCGTCCACCTCCATGGAGACGAGGCCGGTCTTGGGGAAGAGCAGCTTGCCGGTGCGGCTGCGCCCCCCCTCGAGGAAGAACTCCTGGGCGTAGCGCTCGCGCAGCAGGAACTTCACGTAGGCGCGCAGGGTGGCGCTATAGATCTTGTCGCCCTTGAAGGTGCGGCGGATGAAGAAGGCGCCGCCGCGGCGGGCGATCCAGCCGAAGGGCCAGAAGGCCAGGTTCACCCCGGCGGCGACGTGGGGCGGGGTGAGGCCGTTCTCGTAGAAGACCCACGAGAGGATGAGGTAGTCGATGTGGCTCTTGTGGCTGGGGCACAGCACCAGCGGGCCCTCGGAGGCGGCGCGCCGAACCCGGTTGAGCCCCTCCTGGTCCACCTCCACCCGGTCGTAGATGCGGTTGAAGACCCACCCCAGGATGGGGCGCACGAACTCGATGAACAGCGGCGAGTAGCGGGCGGCGATCTCGTCGAGGTCCTTCAACGCCTCCCGTTGCACCGCCGCCGGGGGCCGGCCGCTCGTCCGCGACACGTGCTCGATTACCTCGGCCAGGTGCCGGTCGCGGAGCACCCGCTCGCGGGTGCGCCCGAGGTCCTTGAGCGGCGGCCCCAGGGCGGCCCGCATCTCGCGGGCCAGGTGGTGGTAGAGGGTGCCGCGCACCTTGCGCCCCAGCACCGCGTCCGGCTCGGCGGCCCGCTCCCGGACGAAGCCGAAGAGGTCGGCCGCCCGCCCCACCCGCAGGAAGGCCCGCCGGTAGTAGCGCAGGAAGGCCACCGCCACGCCGATGGCGGTGGGGGCCTCCGGCGAGCCGTAGAGCAGCTCCCACACCGGCGGCTTGAGCCGCTGGGCCCGGCGGCTCCACACCAGCAGGAGCGGGATGAGGAAGACGGGATAGGCCAGCGTCCGCTGCCGCCCGCACAGCGCCGTGAAGGGGTCGTGGCCGTCGCCGTGGGTGTTGAGGAACACCACCGAGGTGTGGCCGCGGGAGATGGCCTCGTCGAGGGCGCGCCGGGAGCGGCGCACCCCGAAGAACGTGGGGATGAGCCAGTCCGAGCCCACCGAGGCGCGCAGGGGCGGCAGGCCTAGCCGCCGCGCCCACCAGCGGACGAAGAGGAAGTTGAGCATCCCCGAGGAGCGCATCACGAAGACCAGGCTCCCCCGGCGGGACAGCTCCCGGAGCTCGGTCACCGCCTCGGCCGGCACCTGGGCCTTCCCGAACCAGCGGTCGAGCCAGCTGCGCCGCGCCGGGCGCTCCGGCGTCGGGGATGGGTCGGCGGCGCTCACGGGTGCGCCAGTCTAGCCGTCCGGGCGCGGCAAGGCGAACCGGCTGGTGCCGCCCGGAGCGACAAGCTCCGGTCGCGGCACCTACCCGCGCCGCTTCACGCGCCCTTCCTTGTCCAGGAAGAAGGGCTCCACCAGCAGCGCCTCCACCGAGGGGCGGTGGCCCTTCACGTCGGCGCCGCGAGCGGCCAGGGCCTCCAGCACCTCGCCGCGGACGCGGGCGTTGTCCTCGTCCCGCAGCAAGAGGGCGATGAGCCCCTCCCGCGAGGCCTCCGCCAGGGGGGCGCGGGCCAGGGTCCGCACCGCGGCGATGCGCACGTCGTCGCTGAAGTCCTCCAGCAGCGGCAGGATGGCCGCCTCCGGCGACTGGCCGGCGCCGGGCGCGGCCGCGAGCAGGTCGGGGTGCTCCTGCAGCCAGGTGAGGAGCGTCAGCTTCTTCTCCGGATCGCGGGTGTACTCCCTCCCCAGCTTGACGAGGAGCTCCAGCGCGGTGGCCAGCAGCTCCTCCGGCGGCACCAGCGCCGAGAGCACGCGCAGCCCCCAGGCCACGCCCGACTCCTGCCGGCGCAGGAAGGCCTTCACCGGCTCGACGGCCCCGCCGCCGGCGGCCACCAGGATCTGGCGCACCCGCTCCTTCTCCTCGTCGTCCTGGATCCCCACGTCGATGCGGATGGTGAAGCGCAGGCAGAGCACGCCCAGCGCCCCGGGGGACCCCATCTCGCCGAGCTGCTCGATGACCTTCTGGCGGTTCTCCGGCGGGCCGTACTTCTGGGTGACCTTCTGGGCCAGCTTGCGGAGCTGTCCCTGCTCGCGGGCCTCCCTGGAGCCGAAGAGGTCGAAGAGTCCCATGGGCTTCGTTCTACAACGAGAGGCCGCGGCGCGGGTCGCCTTTGTACAGGCCTTCCAGGGTCCGGGCGGCGCGCCGCAGCGGCTCGCCGGCCTCCGGGAGCACGATGCGCACCACCGCGTGCAGGTCGCCGCGCGGCCCCCCCTTGAGGTCGGGCAGGCCCTTGCCGCGGAGCCGGAGGCGGGTGCCGGACTGGGTGCCCGGGGGGACCCGCAGCCGCACCGGCCCCTCGAAGGTGGGGAGGGTCACCTCGGCGCCCAGCGCAGCCTCGGGGAAGGTCACCGGCAGGTCGATGACCAGGTCCTTCCCCTCGCGGCGCAGCAGCGGGTGCTGCCGGAGCCGTACCGTGAGGTACAGGTCGCCCGGGCCGGCCCCGAAGGCGCCGGGCCCGCCCTGGCCGGCCAGCCTGATCTGCGAGCCCTCGGAGACGCCGGGCGGGATCTTCACCCGCAGGGTGCGGCCGTCCACCCGGATCTCGCTCTCGCCCCCCAGCACCGCCTGGCGCAGGTCCACCTCGAGCTCGGCGCTGGCGTCGGCGCCGGGGACCGCCGCCGGACCGGCCCCCCGTCCGCGCGCCCGCCCGAACAGGTCCCCGAAGATGGAGCCGAAATCGAAGGGGCCGAAGCCGCCCACCTCCACACGCTCGAAGTCGCCCAGGTCGAAGGGGATGCCGCCCCGGCCCGCCCCCTGCCGCTTCCACTGGCGGTAGGCCTCGGCCTTCTTCTCGTCGAAGCCGGTGCGGAGCGAGTCCGGCCCGAACTCGTCGTAGAGGGCGCGCCGCTTCGGGTCGGAGAGTACCTCGAAGGCGGCGGTGACCTCCTTGAACTTCTCCTCGGCCTGCTTGTTCCCCGGGTTCACGTCCGGGTGGTACTTCTTGGCCAGTCGCCGGTAGGCCTTCTTGATGTCGTCGGTGGTGGCACCGCGGGAGACGCCCAGCACGTCGTAGAGATCCCTCTCGGGCACGTGGAGAAGGTAACGCCTGGGCCCGCCCCGTCAACGGGGCCCGGTGGCGGGGCCCGGCGGCTGGCGCGGCCCGCGTCGCCGAACGGGGCTACAATCCACGGCGATGGCGCCGCTCCTGCTGCTGGTCCTGGCCGCGACCCTCGCCGCCTCCCCCGGAGAGGGGCGGGTGGTGGAGGAGGTGGTGGCGGTGATCCGCCCCCCCGGCGGCGAGTCCCGGGTGGTCACCCTCACCAGGCTCACCGAGGAGGCGCGCATCGTCATGATCTCCCGCGGGGCCACCGAGGCCGCGCTCCGGCCGCTGGACGGGCCGGCGCTCAAGGCGACCCTGGACTGGTACGTCGACCAGACGCTCCTCTCCGAGGAGGCGGCGCGGCTCAAGGTCGCCGAGGTCGAGCCCGGCGAGGCCCGGGCCGAGCTGGACCGGTTCCGGAGCCGGTTCGCCCGGCCCGACGACTACGCGGACTTCCTGGCCCGAAACGACCTCTCCCAGGAAGACGTCCTGGCGGTGCTCCGGCGCATGCTGCGGGTGCAGCGCTACCTGGACAGCCGGGTGGCCACCGCGGCCCGGGCCCGCGTCTCCGACGCCGACGTGGAGGCCGCCTGGAAGGAGCGGCAGGCCGAGTTCGGGGGGCTTCCGCTGGCGCAGGCGCGCGAGGCGGTGCGGGCCCGGCTGGCCCAGGAACGCATCCAGGCCGAGGTGAAGTCGCTCCTGGCGGACCTGCGGCGCCGCGCCGAGGTGCGGGTGCTGGTGACCTTCGGCGCGGGGGCGTGATGCCCGGGCACGCGGACGAGGCCGCGGCGGCTCCCGCCTTCCGCCCCATGCGGCCGGAGGACCTGGAGCGGGTGGTGGAGATCCAGCGCTCGGCTTTCGTCCATCCGTGGTCGCGCGATCTCATCGCCCGGGAGCTGGCCCACGACTGGTCCAGCGTCCTCCTGGCGGTGGAGCCGGCCGCCGGCGGCGAGGCGGTGGTGGGGGTGGTGGTCTTCTGGCTGGTCCACGACGAGGTGCACGTCCTCAATGTCGCGGTGGCGCCGGAGGCTCGCCGGCGCGGGGTGGCCCGGGCCCTCATGCGGGAAGCCGAGCGCCGCGGCGCCCAGCGGGGCGCCCGGCTCGCCACCCTGGAGGTGCGCCGATCCAACCAGGCCGCCCTCGAGCTGTACCGCTCGCTCGGCTACCGCCGCGCCGGGGTGCGCCCCCGCTACTACGCCGAGGAGGGCGAGGACGCGATCGTGATGGAAAGAATGCTTTAGCCCTGTCACCCCTCTGGGGTACAAGAGCGCCCCCATGTGGCGCCTCCTCAGGGCCCTGCTGTTCCTCTTCGACGCCGAGCGGGTCCACCGCCTGGCGCACCTCTGGCTTCGCCTGCTGGGCCGGCCAGGGGTGCTGCGACGGAGGCGGCGGCCGGCGCCCTCCCTGCGCACGAGGTGCCTGGGGCTGGAGTTCGAGAGCCCGCTGGGCCTGGCGGCCGGGTTCGACAAGGGCGAGGTCCACG
>DASRTO010000578.1:0-20630 GCA_035655915.1 Anaeromyxobacteraceae bacterium | reverse complement strand
TCGGGGTCGCCTGGATGGCGAGACAGCACCTCGTTCATCCGCCGCTCCAGCGGATCGACGTACGCCGTCCAGCCCTCCGCGGGGAGGGTGAAGTGGTCGAGCGGAGTGAACCCGGCCCGCCGGGCCAGCGCGAGGTTCCCCTGGATGTCGGTCATGGCGGGGTAGCCCTCGGACCAGAAGGAGCGGACGTCGGGCGGGGCCTCCTCGGGCGGGCGCAGCCACGCCGCCTCGGTGACCACCACCAGGCCCGGGCCCCGCAGCAGCGGGCGCAGGGTCCCGAGCCCGGCCTCGAACCCCAGCACGAAGATCGCCCCCTCGCACCAGACGAGATCGAAGCTCGCCGGCGGGAATCCCAGCGACCTCATGTCGCCGACCTGGGCGGTCACCCGGCCCAGCCATCCGCGGGCCGAGAGCTCCTGGCGCAGCTCCTCGACGAAGACCGGGTAGCTGTCGATGGCGAGGATGCTCCCCGCGGTCAGCGAGGCGAGCGTCAGCGTCTGGGCGCCGCCTCCGCAGCCGAGATCGAGCAGCGCCGGCGAGGATGGCAAGAGCCCCTCGATGCTCCGGAAGGCCCGCTCCGTCGCCGCGGCGGAGCCGGGCCCCTTGCGCGGGATGCCGTGATGGAACTCCAGGAAGAACCGGAACGACCGGTCGTTCATGACGAGCCTCCGTCGCGTCGCCGGGCTCGCCCGGCGACCCGCCTTCAGGCGCCGGTTTCGAGCCACCAGCGCCGGGCCTCGTCGACCGATCGCAGGAGCGGGCACTCCGGCAGTGTCGCCAGGAAGGCCTTCCCGTAGCCCCGGGTGAGGAGCCGTGGGTCGAGGACCGCCACCAGGCCGCGGTCGCTGCGGGTGCGGATGAGGCGGCCGAACCCCTGGCGCAGCGCCAGGGCCGCGGCCGGGACCTGGAGCTCGGCGAAGCCGTCGCGCCCCGCCTCGGCCAGGGCCCGGATCCGCGCCGCCACCACCGGGTCCGCCGGCGGCGCGAAGGGCAGCCGGTCGATCACCACCAGCGACAGCGCCTCGCCCGGGACGTCCACCCCCTCCCAGAAGCTCTGGGTGGCGAAGAGCACCGAGGGCTCGCGCCGGAAGGCGGCGAGCAGCCGGTGCTTGGGGCGCTCGCCCTGCAAGAGCACCTGCCAGGGGAGGTCGGAGAGGGCCTCGCGCAGCCCCAGCATGTTGCGGACCGAGGTGCACAAGACGAAGGCCCGCCCCCCGGTGACCTGGCACAGCTCGCGCACCGCCAGCGCCGCGGCCGGCAGGAAGGCCGGATCGTTGGGGTCGGGCATCCCCGCCGGGGCCACCAGGGCCGCCTGGCGCCGGTAGTCGAAGGGGCCGGGGTAGCGGGCCTCCACCACGTCCAGCTCCGGCAGGAGCCCCACCTGGCGGCGGAAGTACTCGAAGCGTCCCTGGGCGGCCAGGGTGGCGCTGGTGAAGACCACGGTGTCCAGGCGCCGGTAGAGCCGCTCGCCGAGCTCGGCGGCCACGTCGATGGGGGAGGCGCGCAGGAAGACGCCCCGCCCGCGGGCTTCGGCGAAGTAGACCCGCGAGGGCTCGCGCATGGCGGTGACCGCCGCCAGCTCCACCCGCAGCTCGCCGGCCCGGCGCGCCACGGCGGCCAGCGAGGGGGTGGGCGCCTCGGCGAACTGCTCCCGCACGACCTCCAGGGCCTCGTCGAGGCGCGACTGGTCGCGCTCCAGCGGCTCGAGCATCGCCTCGGTGAGCGGCGACCGCGCGTCCTCCTCGCCGGCCCGCCGGCGCTCCCCGTCTCGCGGCCCGGACCGGCGCGACTCGCCCGGAGGCGCCCCCGCGCCCCGCGCCGTCCCTCCGCGCAGCGCCCGTCCCACCCCGCCGAAGAAGCGCTCCCCGGCCTTGCGGGCCTCCTGGGCGATCTCCTTCACCATCCGCAAGAGGTCGGGGCGGTCGGCCACCGCCCGCTCGGCGTCGCGGCACAGCTCCTCCACCCGGTAGCTCGAGACCTGGAGCCCGAAGTACTCGGTGGCCACGTCCTCGATGGCGTGGGCCTCGTCGAAGATCACCGCCTCGTGGTCGGGCAGGACCTCGACCCCGGCCCGGGAGGTGCGCATGGAGAGGTCCGCGAAGAAGAGGTGGTGGTTCACGAGCACCAGGTCGGCCTGGCCGGCCCGGGCCCGGGCCCGGGTCACGAAGCACTCCTCGTACTGCCGGCACTCCCGGCCCAGGCAGGTGTCGCCGGTGGCCGAGACCTCGCGCCAGGCGGACCAGTCGTCGGGGAGGTCCACCTCGGAGCGGTCGCCGGTGGCGGTGGTCCGGGCCCACTCCCGCACCCGCGGCCAGAGGGCGCCCTCCTCGCGCGAGGCGAAGCTCGGGGCCCGCTCGAACTCCTGGCCGCGCCAGAGGCACCAGTAGTTGGAGCGCCCCTTGAGCATGGCTGCCGAGAAGGCGAGGCCGCACTTCTCGCGCAGGAGGGGGATGTCGCGCAGCCACAGCTGCTCCTGCAGCGTCTTGGTGGCGGTGGAGATCACCACCCGCCGCCCGGAGAGGGCGGCCGGCACCAGGTAGGCGAGGGTCTTGCCGGTCCCGGTCCCGGCCTCGGCCACCAGGTAGCGGCGGTCGTGGAGCGCCCCGGCCACGGCCTCGGCCATGGCCAGCTGGTCGGGCCGCTCCTCGAAGCCGGGGAGCGCCCCGGCGAGGGGACCGCCCCGCCCCAGCACCGCCGCCGCCGCTGGCTGCCGCTCGCCCACTCACCCTCTCGCCAGGCCGAAGAGCCGCCAGGCCAGGAAGGCGGCCGCCAGCACCATGGCGCCGATCATCCCCGCCATCACCGCCCGGCGGTAAATCCGCGGGGAGGCCCGGGGCGGGGAGAGCCGCGGCAGCTGCGCCAGCCCCTGGGCCGTGGCGCGCTGCAGGATCTCGTCGCGCCAGCGTGCGGCCACGGCGTCGCCGGGCTTCGCCGCCAGCACCTCCCGGTAGCGCCGCCCCGCCTCGGCCAGGCCGCCGAGGTCGGCGAAGCGGGCCAGGAAGGCGCGGTGGGCCTCCTCGTCGTCCCAGTGGGCCAGGACCTCGGCCCAGGCCTGGTCGTCGGTCGGGGGCGTGGAGGGCGCTGTCACCGGCCACTCCTCCTACACCGCGATGGGCACCGGGATGAAGGTCAGGGCAAACAGGAGCAGCGAGGCCACCGCCAGGGCCCGCCCCCCGGCCGAGAGGGGCTCCTCGGCCAGCGCCGCGGGATGGCGCAACCCCACCACCGCCCGCGTGAGCAGCCACCACAGGAGCCAGTTCCAGGAGAGGAAGAACCCCGCCAGGAACAGGCCCCAGGAGACCGCGCGCGACGCCGCCGCGGCCCGGCTCCGGCCCAGGAGCGCGTAGAGCACGTGCCCGCCGTCGAGCTGGCCGATGGGGAGCAGGTTCAAGGTGGTGACGAACAGCCCCAGCCAGGCGGCGAAGCCCACCGGGTGGAGGAAGACGTCGTAGCCGGGGGCAGGCGCTCCCGCCACGAGCCGCGTGAGGAGCCAGGTGACCAGGCTGTCGCCCATGAGCTGCACGTCGCCCCCGCCGGCGCGCAGCGCCTCCCCGCGCCAGAGCGCCCGCAACGCCTCGAAGGGCGAGCCGACGTTGGAGGCGGCCAGCGCCAGGGTGCCGACCGGGCGCACCTCCGAATGGGCCAGGCCCCAGGCCAGGAGCGGCACCGCCACCAGGAAGCCGGCGATGGGCCCGGCGGCCCCGATGTCGAGGACGGCGCGGCGGCTGGGCATGAGGGAGCGGATGCGGATGACGGCGCCGAAGGTCCCCACCCCGAAGGGCGCCGGGATGAAGTAGGGCAGCGTGGTGTCGACCCGCCAGGCGCGCGCCATGAGGTAGTGGCCCAGCTCGTGGGCCAGCAGGATGCCGACGATGGCGGCGGAGAAGGGGAGCCCCGTCTCGACGACCCCGCCCACGGTGAGGCCGCCCTGCGGCAGCGGCGCCTGGCCGGCCCCGGCGACGGTGGTGGTGGCCACCGTCGCCAGGAACAGGACGACGTTCACCCAGGGGAAGCGCCGCCGCGGCGGCCTCGGGGAGGGGGCCGGGTCCATGGCCTAGCTGCCGCCCGCCCCCGGGGCGGCCAGCTCCTGCGGGGTGAGCTCCCGCAGCCCGGCCTTGTCCACGGTGAGGAAGAAGAGCGGCTTCCGGGGCTCGCGCTGGGCGTCGAAGCCGACGTCGCCGGTGGCCCCGTGGAACCCCTTGAGCCCGGCCAGCGCCGCCCGCACCGCCTCGCGGGTGGTGGCCCGGTCGCGCTCCACCGCCTGCCGCACCATGCGGGCGGCGTCGTAGGCGCTGGCCTCCAGGATGGAGGGCGGCTTGCCGTAGCGCTTCAGGAAGGCGTCCACGAAGCGGCGCGTCTCGGGGCGATCCGAGGCGGCGAAGAAACCGTCCACGAACACCGAGCACTGCACGTACTTGCCGGCCCGCTCCACCAGGGCCGGATCGTCCCAGCCGTTGCCGCCGAGGAGCTGCACCGCCTTCACGTCCTCGCGCCCGGAGGCCTTGCGGATCCGCTCCAGCTCCTTGGGGTCGCAGGTGGAGGTGACCACGTCCTCCACCGCCAGCGCCGGGGCCACCAGGGCCAGGTTCTTGGCGAAGTCGGGGATGAAGACCGCGTCGAAGTCCACGATGGGCTCGAGGGCCTTGCGCGCCCGCTCCAGCGCCTTGGCGCGCCGGTAGGGGTCCTTCTCCTTGGCGATCTCCCTGACCTTCTCCGCCCAGTCCCGCCGCTCGTCGAGGTACAGCTTGCCGACCATGTCCTTCACCAGCGGCGAGAAGGTGGTCCGGTCGTAGTCGTAGCTCTCGGCGGCCCGCACCTCCCCGCCGCGCGCCTGCACCTCGTCCCAGAAGGCGTTGGCCAGCTCCACGCCGTAGGGGACGTTGGGATAGAGGATGGCGAAGCGGCGCAGGCCGCGGCGCTCGAAGGCGAACCAGGTCAGGGCCTGGGCCTGGGCCTGGGCGGTCAGCATGAGCCGGAACACGAAGGGGCCGGCCTCGGTCACCTTCTCGGCGCGCGAGAGCGACAGGAAGGGGAGCTCCAGCTCCTGGGCCGCCGCAGCGGCCCGCGGGGCCTCGGCGGTGATGAAGCCGCCCACCACGGCGATGGCGCCCTCCTGCAGGGCCAGGTCCTCCAGGGCCTGGGCCGCGCCGTCGGGCTCGCCGCGGGTGTCGCGGGCCACCACCTTGAAGGGGCTGTCGGCCAGCGCCAGCCCCACCCCCTGCAGCACCGCCTCGCCGTAGGGCTGGAGCTTCCCCGAGAGCGGCACCGCCACCCCGACCACGGCCGGGTTCACCTGGGCGCGGCGCTGCAGCCGATCCCGCAGGGCGCGGGCGTCCTTGGCGTAGGCCGAGTCCGGCCAGCGGTCGAGCAGCTCCGCCACCCGCGCCTCGGCCTCGGGGAACTGGCGCAGGTGGACGTAGATACGGGCCAGCTTCATCTGCACCGCCGGCAGCGCCAACGAGTCGCTCGGCAGGTCCTCGCGGAGCTTCGCCACCTCCAGGAAGGAGAGCTGGCCGTCCAGGATCTCGGCCACCCGGGCCAGCGCCGCCTCCCGCGGCGGCCCGACCGCCTGGGCGGCCGCCACGCTCTGCCAGCGCACCGCCTGCGCCCACAGCTTCGCCGCCTCGGCCGCCGCCGCCAGCCGCGCCGCCGCCTCGGGGCGCTTCTCGCGCGGGAGCTTGTCGTAGAGGGTGGAGAGGGTCTGGAAGGCGTCGCGGGCCCGTCCCGCCTCCAGCTCGGCCGTCCCCAGCTCGTACTTGGCGGTGACCGCCAGCGGCGAGAGGGGAAAGCGGGTGAGGAGCTGGCCCAGCGCCGCCGAGGCGCGCAGCGGCTGCCTGGCCTCGCGCCAGCGCCGCGCCGCCTCCAGCCAGGCCTCGGCCGCCGCCGGCACCGCCCCGAGCCGTCCCGCCGCCGACTCCATCTCCTGGGCGGCGCGAGCCGGCGGCAGCATGACCGTGGCGGCCCGCACGCGGTCGATCTCGGCGCGCGCCAGCGCGTTGGCCTCGTCCTCGGTCATCTCCTTTCCGCCCACCGTGACCCGCTTGGGGCAGGCGGAGAGGGCCAGCGCGAGGGCGGCGAGGACGAGGCCGTGGCGGCGCATGCCGGACGAGGTTGTACTGGAGTCGCGCCCGGGGGAAAAGACCTATGGCTTCGGGTAGGGCGAGCCCTTGCGGCCCGCCGGCGGCAGCGCCGCCGGATCCATGCGTGTTGAACCGGCCATCAGCTCCGCCCGCCGAACAGCTCGGCCACCTTGGCCCAGAAGCTCGACGCTTGCGGCTGGGTCTCCTCGCCGGAGAGCGCGGCGAACCGCTCCAGCAGCTCGCGCTGCTCCTTGGTGAGGTGGGTGGGCGTCTCCACCAGCACCCGCACGTGCTGGTCGCCGCGCCCGCCGCCGGAGAGGGCCGGCACGCCCTTCCCGCGCAGGCGGAAGGTCTTCCCGGACTGGGTGCCGGCGGGGATCTTCATCTTCGCCGGGCCGTCGAGGGTGGGGACGTCGATGTGGGCCCCCAGGGCGGCCTGGGTGATGGAGATGGGCACCTCGCACAGCACCTCGGTGTCCTCGCGGCGGAAGAGGGGGTGCTCCCGCACCTGCACCACCACGTAGAGGTCGCCCGGCTGGCCGCCGGCCCCGGCGGCCGACTCCCCCTCGCCGGAGAGCTTGAGGCGGGTCCCGGTGTCCACGCCCGGGGGGACCTTCACCTCCACCGTGGCCCGCTCGCGGGTGGAGCCGGCCCCGCCGCAGGCCGGGCACTTCTCGGGGATCACCTTGCCGGTGCCGCCGCAGTGGTGGCAGGTGCGGGCCACCGAGAAGAAGCCCTGGGTGAGCCGGATCTCGCCGGCGCCGCCGCAGGTGGGGCAGGTCCTGGGGCTGGTGCCCGGTCTGGCCCCCGAGCCCTTGCAGGTGTCGCACCGGCGCGAGCGGGGGATCTCGATGCGGGCGGTGGTGCCGAAAGCCGCCTCCTCGAAGGCGATCTCCAGGTGGTAGCGCAGGTCGGCGCCGCGGGTCCGGGCGCGGCGCCCGCCGCCGAACATCTCGCCGAAGATATCGCCGAAGATGTCGTTGATGGTGGCGGTGCTGAAACCGAAGTCCTCGAAGGGCGAGCGGCCGTTCTGGTGGCCGAAGCGGTCGTAGCGGGCGCGCTTCTCCGGGTCGGAGAGCACCGCGTAGGCCTCCGAGGCCTCCTTGAAGCGCTCCTCGGCCTGCTTGTCGCCCGGGTTCTTGTCGGGGTGGAACTGGTGCGCCAGCTTGCGGTAGGCGGACTTCATCTCCTCGGGGGTGGCTTCCCGCCCCACGCCGAGGACCTCGTAGTAGTCGCGCTTTTCCACGTGATTTCAGGGGACTACCGACACCGCCCTCCCGCCCAGCGGAATATAACGCATGGGGGCCAGGTGACAAATGCAGGCCTCCGACCCGAAGGCTTCAGGCAATGCCCCCGGAGCGGCAGGCATTCCTGCTGGCCCCCGAGGCCTGAAGCGTGACGCCTGCTCGCTCTCCGCGGTTACCCGGGTTTCTCTCCGCTTCCCTGGGCGGCGTAGATGGCGTCGGCGATGCGGTAGGCCGAGCCCTCCAGCCGCTGCAGCGCGTCCTTGATCTTGGCGGGGTCCTCGCCGCCGACGACGCCCTTCAGGGCCTCGAGGTCGGCCTGGATCTCGGCCAGGTCCTCGGGCTTCAGGACGCCGGCGTATTCCTCCAGGCTCTTCTCGGTGGTGTAGATGAGCCCCTCGGCGTTGTTCTTGAGATCCGCCAGCTCCTTCTTGCGCCGGTCCTCGGCGAGGTGGGTCTCGGCGTCCTTCACCATCCGCTGGATCTCCGCCTCGCTGAGGCCGGAGGAGGCGGTGATGCGGATCTGCTGCACCTTGCCGGTGCCCAGGTCCTTGGCGGAGACGTGCACGATGCCGTTGGCGTCGATGTCGAAGGTGACCTCGATCTGCGGCACGCCGCGCGGGGCCGGGGGAATGCCCACCAGCTCGAAGCGGGCCAGGGTCTTGTCGTCGGCGGCCATCTCGCGCTCGCCCTGAAGCACGTGGACCGAGACCAGCGGCTGGTTGTCCACCGCGGTGGAGAACACCTGCGACTTCTTGCAGGGGACGGTGGTGTTCTTGGGGATGATGCGGGTGAAGACCCCCCCGGCGGTCTCGACGCCCAGCGACAGGGGCGTCACGTCGAGCAGGAGGACGTCCTTCACCTCGCCCTTGAGGACCGCGCCCTGGATGGCCGCGCCCACAGCCACCACCTCGTCCGGGTTGACGCCCTTGTGCGGCTCCCGGCCGAAGAACTTCTTCACCGCCTCCTGTACCTTGGGCATGCGGGTCATGCCGCCCACCAGGATGACGGTGTCGAGCTGCTGCGGCGTGAGCCCGGAGTCCTTGAGCGCGGTCTTGCACGGGCCGATGGTCTGCTCCACCAGGTCGGCGGTGAGGCTCTCCAGGGTGGCGCGGTCGAGGGACTCGGCCAGGTGCTTGGGGCCGGTGGCGTCGGCGGTGATGAAGGGGAGGTTCACCTCGGTGTCGGCGGCCGAGCTGAGCTCGTGCTTGGCGCGCTCGGCGGCCTCCTTGAGCCGCTGCAGCGCCATGCGGTCCTTCGTGAGGTCGATGCCGGTCTGCTGCTGGAACCGCTTGCCGAGCAGGTCGATGATGCGGCTGTCGAAGTCCTCTCCGCCGAGGAAGGTGTCGCCGTTGGTGGCCTTCACCTCGAAGACGCCCTGGTTCAGCTCCAGGATGGTGATGTCGAAGGTGCCGCCGCCCAGGTCGTAGACCGCCACCTTCTCGCTCTTGCCTGCCTTCTGCTTGTCGACGCCGTAGGCCAGCGCCGCCGCGGTGGGCTCGTTGATGATGCGCAGCACGTTGAGGCCGGCGATGCGGCCGGCGTCCTTGGTCGCCTGGCGCTGGGCGTCGTTGAAGTAGGCCGGGCAGGTGACGATGGCCTCGGCCACCGGCTCGCCGAGGTAGTCTTCGGCGGTCTGCTTCATCTTCGCCAGGATCATGGCGGAGATCTCGGCCGGGGAGTACTTCTTGCCGCGCACCTCCACCCAGGCGTCGCCGTTGTCGGCGGAGACGATGCGGAAGGCCACCAGGCTGGCGGACCGCTTCACCTCGGCGTCCTCGAACCTGCGGCCGATGAGGCGCTTCACCACGTAGACGGTGGAGTCGGGGTTGGTGATGGCCTGCCGCTTGGCGATCTGCCCCACCAGCCGCTCCCCCCCATCGGTGAAGGCCACCATGGAGGGGGTGGTGCGCGACCCCTCGCTGTTGGGGATCACCACCGCCTCGCCCTGCTCCATCACCGCAACGCAGCTGTTGGTCGTTCCGAGGTCGATGCCGATGACCTTGCCCATGGAATCCCCGCGCCCCTAGGCGGCGTCCCCGCCCTGGGCCCCGTCCTGGCCCTGACCCGCGCCGGAGGCCCCGGCCTCCGCGTCGGCGGGAGGCGAGGGATCCGGGCCGACCGCCACCCCCACCATGGCCGGCCGCACCAGCCGGTCGTTCAGGAGGAAGCCCCGCCCGTGCTCCAGCACCACCGTCCCGGGCGCCTGGTCGCCGGAGGCCGCCACCTGCATCACCGCCTCGTGGAGACGCGGGTCGAACGGCTGGCCCAGCGCGCTGAAGCCCTTGACGCCGTGGCGCCCCAGGGCCTCCTCGAAGGCGCGCAGCACCAGCTTCACGCCCTTGGCCAGCGGGTCGCCCTCGGGGGCGGCGGCCAGGGCGCGCTCCAGGTTGTCGAGCACCGGGATGAGGTCCTTGAGCAGCCGCTCGTTGGCGAACTTCTGCGCCTCCTCCCGCTCCCGGGCCGCCCGCTTCTTGTAGTTCTCCAGGTCGGCGGCGGCGCGGAGGAAGCGGTCGTGCTCTTCCTTGAGCCTCTCCAGGGTCTCCCGCCCCTTCTGCAGGGAGAGGTCCAGCTGGGCGGCCAGCCGGGCCCGCTCGGCCGCGGCGTCCTCCGCCCCAGGGGCCGGAGCCTCCTCCACCCCGGGGGCCGGAGCCTCCTCCCCCTGGACCTCGGCCCCGGCCTGCGCGCCGGCCTTCTCCACCGAGCGCAGCGCCTCCTCGATGGCGCCCTGCGGGATGTCGGCGCTGAAGGCGCCCTTCTCGCCGTCTCCTGGCATGGTTGGAAGCGCGTCTCGCTGCGAGCCTACACCAGATCGGGAGGAAAGCCGCGTGCGGGGGAGACCCCCGCTGGGTCCCCCCTGGCGTACCGCGATCATGGCACACGGCGAGTGAGTGACTCAAGGCCGCCGGCCGTCGGGGCTCAGGGCTCGGGCTTCTCCGAGAGCACCCGGGAGATCTCCCGGGCGGTGAGGTCCACCAGCGGGATCACCCGGGCGTAGTTCATGCGCGTCGGGCCCACCACCGCCAGCGTGCCCAGCACCTGGCCGCCGCGCCCGTAGGGGGCGGCGATCACCGAGACGTCGGGCACGGCCGCGAACTCGCTCTCGGCGCCGATGAAGATCTGGACCTCCTGGGCCCCGAGGACCCGGTCCAGGACCCTCAGGATGCGATCCTTCTCGGCGAAGGCGCGCAGCAGCGTGCGCGCCTTGTGGACGTCGGAGAACTCCGGGGCGTCGAGGAAGCTGTCCTGGCCGTCCACCAGCACCTCGCCGCCGCCGGGGGGCGGAGGCAGCGCCTGCTCCGCCAGCCGCAGCGCCTTGGCGAGGAGCCCGTGCAGCTCCGACTGGTCGGCGCGCATGTCCTCGAGGATGGCCTGGCGCAGGGCGTCGAGCGGCACCCGGTCCAGCTTGTCGTTCAGGTAGCCCGCCGCCCGCTCCAGCTCGGAGGGTTCCATGTCGAAGTCGAGCTGCACCAGCTTGTTGGTGACCAGGCCGGCCTGGGAGACGAACACCGCCAGCACCCGGTCCTCGCGCAGCCGCACGAACTCGACGTGGCGGGTCGGGTCGGCCATGGGGCGGGGCGTGGTCACCACCCCGGCGTGCCGCGAGAGCGCGTGCAGCAGCTCGGCCGTCCCCTCCAGCAGCGCCTCCACCCCCGGCGCCTCCTGGGCCAGCTTCTCGATCCGCTCCCTGTCCGAGGAGGACGGCGCGCGCACCTTGAGGAGCGAGTCCACGAAGAGCCGGTAGCCGCGCTCGGTGGGGATGCGCCCCGAGGAGGCGTGCGGCTTCTCTAGATACCCGAGCGCCTCCAGGTCGGCCATGACGCTGCGCACCGTGGCCGGCGAGACCTCGAGGCCGTGGCGCTGCAGCAGCGGCTGGCTGGCCACCGGGTCGCCGGTGTGGATGTAGTCCTGGACGATGGCGCGCAGGATCTCGCGCTCGCGCTTGCCCAGCTCGGCGCCCGCGGCGGCCATTCCCGGCTACGGCTCTTCGAGGTGCCTCGCCGCCGCGGTAGCCAGGGCGGCGAATCGGCCGGCCCGCAACTCGCGCCAGCGCGCCGCGGCCAGCTCGCGGTCGCCCTGGACCTCCGCCACCAGCGCCTCGAGGTGCAGCCGCTCCTCGGGATGGACGAAGGTGAGCGCCGCCCGGGCCGCGCCGGACTCGTCGAGCCGGAGCGCCTCGCGCAGGGTGGCGGCGGCCTGGGCCCGCTCGCCGCGGGCGTCGGCGAGCATGGCCAGGGCGTAGAGCGGCTCGGCCCGGCTGGCGTCGATGCCCCGCGCCGACTCGAGGTGCGCATGGGCCGCCGAGACGTACCCCTCGAGCGCGTAGAGCTCGCCCAGGTTCACCAGCGCCGCCTGCTGCTCCCGGGCCCCGCCGCGGGCCACCACCTCGTCGAGGAGGCGGCGGGCGGCCTCGAAGCGGCCGTCCAGGTAGTAGCTCACCGCGAGGTCGTTGAGCGGGGCGACGCGGTCCGGGTCGGCGCCCAGCGCCGACTCGAAGGCCGCCCGGGCCGCCGGGAGGTCGCCGGCCCGCAGCTCGGCGGTGCCGGGGCCCGACGAGGCCAGGGTGCCCAGCACCGGGGTGGGCTCCCCGCGTCCGGCGCGGGGGGTCGCCTCCACCTGGCCACCGCAGGCGGCGAGGGAGAGCCCCACCGCGGCGGCAAGCGAGATGTGGAGACGGCGCGGCAAGGAACCTCCCGGACCGAGGGCAGTCTAGTCACCCCCTGGGAGACGATCAAGGAACATGGCCGGGGGACCGCGGCCGCTCGCGGCGGGAACACCGCGAAGCCGTTAGGAGAAACGGCGCGCGCCCCGCCGTGACACCCCGGCCGCGAGCGCTTACCATCCCCGGCCCGTGACGCCTCATCCACCCCCGACGGGGCCCGACGCGGCCCGCTCCGAAGACGCCGCGGCCGGCCCCGGCGCGGTAGCGCGCGCGCTCGCATCGCGCGGCGAGGCCGACGTCACCGGCCTCCCCGGAGCGGCGCGGGCCCTCCTGGCCCGGGCCCTCCTCGACCGGCCCGAGCTCGGCCTGCGGGCGGTGCTGGCGGTGGCCGCCGACGAGGAGGAGGCCGAGCGGCTCGGCCGCGACCTGGCCTTCTTCCTGGGCGGCCGGGAGCGGGTGGCGCGCGTCCCGGCCGACCCGGTCCTGCCCTACGACGACCTCTCCCCCGACCGCGGCCTGGAGATGGAGCGGCTGGCGGCGCTGTGCCGGTTGCACCTCGAGGGCGCCTCGGTGCGGGCGGTGGTGGTGTCGGCGCGGGCGCTGGCACGGAAGGTGATCCCCCGCAGCGCCTTCGACCGGGGCGAGATCCTGGCCGCGGGAGTCACCGTCGACCGCGAGGCGCTGGCGCGACGCCTGGTGGAGCTGGGCTACGCCCGGGTGCCGCTGGTGGAGGACCCGGGCACCTTCGCGGTGCGCGGGGGCATCGTCGACCTGTGGAGCCCCCTCGACGAGCGACCCGTGCGGCTGGAGCTCTTCGGCGACGAGGTGGAGAGCCTGCGCGGCTTCGACGTGGACAGCCAGCGGCGGTTCGACGCCAAGATGGGGGGGCCGGTTTCGGCCCCCCCATACCCCCCGCTCGCTCCGGGGCAGGCTCATCCGCCTGTCCCTCCGCTCGCCCGCGACGCGGAGGTGGTGATCTGCCCGGCGCGCGAGGCGCTCTTCACGGCCGAGGGAAAGGCCGCCGCCGTCGAGGCGGTGCGCGAGGCGGCGGAGCGGGTGGACCGGCCCACCAGCAAGGTGCGGGAGATCCTGGACGCCATCGAGGCCGGGACGCCCTTCTTCGGGCTGGAGGCGCTCCTGCCCGGCTTCCACCGCGGCGGCCTGGCCACCCTCTTCGACTACCTGCCGCCGGGCACGCTCGCCTTCGTGGACGACGAGGCGGCGGTGACGCAGGCCCTGGAGGACCTCCGGGCCGACCTCTCGCGCGACCACCAGGCGGCGCTGCGCCGCTCCGACCTGGCCCTGCCCCCCGAGGCGCACTTCCACACGCCCGCCGAGGTGGCGGCCCGGCTGCGCCCCCTGCCGCGGCTGCGCCGCCACCGGTTGTGGATGGGGACCGGACGCCCGCTGGCCTTCGACCTCGGGGAGACCGCCTCGCTCCGGGCCGAGATCGAGGGGGCCCACGGCGAGGACGGGGCCCTCGGCCCACTGGCGCGCCGCCTCGAGGACTGGCGCGCCCGCGGCATCGCGGCGGTGGTGGCCTGCGGCACGCCCTCGGCCTCGGATCGGCTGCGGCGCCTGCTGGAGGACCGGCGCCTGGCGGCCCGGGTCCACCCGGAGCCGCCCCGGTCGCCGCGCGAGCTCTACGACCCGGCCATCCACGCCCACCTCGTCCCCGGCGACGTCTCGGGCGGGTTCGTGGACGCTCGCGGGGGCCTGGCCCTCCTTTCCGACGAGGAGATCTTCGGGCGGCGGGTGCGCAAGCGCCCCCGCGCCGCCCGGGCCGAGAACGCCTTCGCCGCCGCCTTTCGCGACCTGGAGGAGGGCGACCTGGTGGTGCACGTCGAGCACGGCATCGCCCGCTACGGCGGCCTCGCCAAGATGCGCGTCCGCGGCGTGGAGGGGGACTTCCTGGTGCTGCAGTACCACGGAGCCGACCGGCTCTACCTGCCGGTGTCGCGGATGCGCCAGGTGCAGAAGTTCACCGGCGCCAGCCCGGAGCACGTCCGGCTCGACCGCCTCGGCGGGACCTCCTTCGCGCTACGCAAGGCGCGCGTCAAGGAGCAGCTCCTCAAGGTGGCGGCGGAGCTGCTGGAGATCTACGCCGCCCGCGCCGCCCACCCCGGCTTCGCCTTCGCCCCGCCCGACGAGAGCTACCGGGAGTTCGAGGCCGAGTTCCCCTGGGAGGAGACCCCCGACCAGGCGAAGGCCATCGCCGACGTGCTCGCCGACATGGTGAAGGCCGGCCCGGGCATGCGAGCGCAGGCCCAGGCGGATGAGCCTGGGCGGGAGCGAGCGGGGGGTCTGGGGGGGCCGGAACCCCGCGGGCCTCGGCGAGCGCAGGTCCAGCCGGAGAAGGCTGGACCGGAGCTCGCGGGGGGTCTGGGGGGGCCGCAGGCCCCCCCAGGTCCAATGGATAGGGTCGTCTGCGGCGACGTCGGCTACGGCAAGACCGAGGTGGCCATGCGGGCCGCCATGCTGGCGGCCCTCTCCGGCAAGCAGGTGGCGGTGCTGGTGCCGACCACGCTGCTGGCGGCGCAGCACGAGCGCACCTTCCGCGAGCGCTTCAAGGGCTGGCCGGTGCGGGTCGAGGCGGTCTCGCGCATGAAGCCGCCGGAGGAGGTGCGCCGCATCCTGGCCGACGCCGCGTCCGGGAAGGTGGACGTGCTGGTGGGCACCCACCGGTTGCTGGCCTCGGACGTCGCCTTCAGAGACCTGGGCCTGGTGGTGGTGGACGAGGAGCAGCGCTTCGGGGTGGCCCACAAGGAGCGCCTGAAGAAGCTGCGACGGCTGGTGGACGTGCTCACGCTCACCGCCACCCCCATCCCCCGCACCCTGCACATGGGGCTGGCCGGGGTGCGCGACCTGTCCATCATCGCCACCCCGCCCGAGGACCGGCGGGCCATCCGCACCTTCGTGGTCAAGTTCGACCCCCAGGCGGTGAAGGAGGCGGTGGAGCAGGAACTCAGGCGCGGCGGGCAGGTGTTCTTCGTCCACAACCGGGTGCGCTCCATCGGCGCCATGGAGAAGTTCCTACGGCAGCTCCTGCCCCGGGCCCGCATCGGGGTGGCCCACGGCCAGATGCCCGAGGCCAGGCTGGAGGAGGTGATGGCGCGCTTCGTGGGGAAGGACCTGGACGTGCTGCTCGCCACCGCCATCGTGGAGAGCGGCCTGGACATCCCCTCGGCCAACACCATCATCGTGAACCGGGCCGACCAGTTCGGGCTGTCGCAGCTCTACCAGATCCGCGGCCGCGTCGGCCGCAGCCGCGAGCGGGCCTACGCCTGGCTGCTGGTCCCGGCGCGGCGGCCGCTCACCGCGGAGGCCCGCAAGCGGCTCGAGGCCCTGCAGAGGTTCTCCGAGCTGGGGGCCGGCTTCCAGATCGCGAGCCACGACCTGGAGATCCGCGGCGCCGGGAACCTGCTCGGCAAGGACCAGTCCGGCCACATCGAGGCGGTGGGGTTCGACCTGTACGCCGAGCTCCTGGAGGAGGCGGTGCGCGAGATGCGCGGCGCCCCGCCCCGCGCCGAGGAGCCGGACCCGGACGTGCAGCTGCCGCTCCCGGCCTTCATCCCCGACGGATACGTGCCCGACGTCCACCAGCGGCTCTACTTCTACAAGCGCCTGGCCCAGGCGGCGACCGACGAGGAGCTGGAGGACGCCCGGGCCGAGCTGGTGGACCGCTACGGCGAGCCCCCCGAGGAGGTGGACGCCCTCTCCGAGCTCATGCAGCTTCGAGTCAGGCTTCGCGCCCTCCGGGTGCGTGGGCTGGAGGCCGGGCCGGGGCGGGTCGTGCTGTCGCTCGGGCCCGAGGCGGCGCTCGATCCCTTCCGCCTCGCGAGGCACGTGCAGCGGAGCGGCGGGACGCTGCGCCTCACGCCGGAGATGAAGCTGGTGGCCCGCGTGGACGGGGCGGCGCCCCGCGCCGGACCGCCGGCCCCGGCCCCCTCGCCGGCGGCCGAGGCGGCGGCCGGGCGGGAGCTCTTGGCCGCCGCCGCCCGGCTCGTGGCCGAGCTCGCCGCCGGGGCTGGCCGCGACCCCGAACCGCCTTGATCGGCGGGCCGTTCCGTGCTTTTTTCCCCCCCGCCCGCCGACCCCGGCCGCGGAACAATCCCCGGCCCGGGATGGTTTGGAGCGGGAACGACCGACCCAAGGAGTCACGCCCCCATGCGTCTCGCGCACGCGCTCTCCGCCCTCCTCCTCGTCGCCGGCCCGGCCGCCTGCGGGCAGGGCACCAGGAAGTCCGGCCCGGCCGTGGCCACCGGCGACGGCCTCACCATCACCGCCGACGAATTCAAGGCCCGCCTCGAGGAGCAGTCCCCCTTCATCCGCGCCCGCTACAACACGCTGGAGCGCAAGAAGGAGTTCCTCGACAACCTGATCCGGTTCGAGCTGCTGGCCAAGGCCGCCGAGAAGCAGGGGCTCGACAGGGACCCCGACGTGCAGCTCACCCTGCGCAAGGTGATGGTTCAGAAGCTGGTGCAGAAGACCTTCGCCGAGGGCGACGCCACCAAGGAGATCCCCGAGGCCGAAGCCCGCAAGTTCTACGACGACCACAAGGACGACTACGTCAAGCCCCGCAAGGTGCGGCTGGCCCAGATCCTGGTGGCGGCACCGCCGGGTCCCTCGCGCACCCAGAAGGCGGCCCAGGCGAAGAAGGTGCTGGCCCGCGTGCAGGCCGAGGAGAAGAAGAACGCCGTGGCCTTCCCCGGGCTGGCCCGCGAGCTGTCCGAGGACCAGGCCACCAAGGCCGCCGGCGGCGACCTGGGGTTCAAGAGCCAGGCCGAGCTGGAGAAGCAGTACGGCAAGCCCTTCGCCGACGAGGCCTTCGCCCTGAAGAGCGGCGGGGTGGCCCTGCTGGAGAGCCCACAGGGCTTCCACGTGGTGAAGCTCACCGCGGCCCAGGAGGCCATCGACCGGCCCTTCGAGATGGTGAAGGGCCAGATCCAGAACCGGCTCTACCGCGAGAAGCGCACCAAGGACTTCGAGGAGTTCGTGAGGAAGCTCCGCGAGGAGGCGCGCGTCACCGTGAACGACGCCGAGCTGGAGAAGGTGAGCGTCGCCGTGGCGCCGCCGGGGCAGCCCGGGATGCCGCCGGGGATGGCCCCCGGCATGCCTCACGGGATGCCCCCGGGGATGCCGCCCGGCGCCCACGGCGCGGCCCCGGCGCCGCCCCCGGGCCCCGCCGCGCCGACGCCCCCCGCCAAGCCGGCGCCGGCTCCCGCCAGGTAGCCGTGCCCGGCGCAGCCGCCCGCCGCGCCGTCGGCCTCGCCGCGCTCGCCGCCCTGGCGACATCCGCGTGCCGCTGCGGGGACGACAAGGCCCGGGGGCGGCCCCTGCCGCCCTCGGTGGCGCTGGTGAACGGCGAGCCCATCTCCACTGCCGCCTTCCAGCGGGAGCTGCAGCACGCCCGCTCCGAGCTGGGGGAGGGGCAGGAGCCCCTCGACCGCCTGCGGCAGCGCGTCCTCGACGGGATGGTCTCCCGGGCGCTGCTCCTGCAGCAGGCCCACGCCCGCGGCGTGGCGGTGGAGCAGGAGCAGGTGGAGCGGGCCTTCCTGGGGGTGCGCAGCGAGTACCCCGGCACCCACTTCGACGACCTCCTGGCGCAGCAGCGGCTCTCCGCGGCCGAGCTGAAGCAGAGCCTGCGCGAGCAGCTCACCCTGGAGAAGCTCTTCCACGACGAGGTCTTCCCCCAGGTGCGGGCGGAGGACCAGGAGGTGCAGCGCTACTACGACGAGCACGGCGCCGAGTTCGACCAGCCGGAGCGGGTGCGGGTGTTGCAGGTAGTGGTGAAGACCCGCGAGGAGGCCCTCAAGGTCCGGGGCGAGATCCAGCGCGCGCCCCAGAAGTTCGGCGACGTGGCGCGGCGCGCCTCCATCTCGCCGGAGGGCAAGGACGGGGGCGACCTGGGCTACTTCGGAAGGGGCGCGGGGATGCCGGAGGTGTTCGACGTCTGCTTCCGGCTGCCGCTCAACACCGTCTCGGAGGTGGTGCCGTCCCCCTACGGGTTCCACGTCTTCAAGGTGGTGGACCGCAAGCCGGCCTCGCGGCGGACCCTTCCCGAGGCCCGCTCCGAGATCCAGCAGAAGCTCCTCCGGGAGAAGCAGGCCCGGGCCCAGGAGGAGTACCTGGCCGGCCTGCGCGCCAGGGCGCAGGTCCAGGTGGACCAGAAGGCCCTTTCGGCGGTGGTGCCCTGACCATGACCGTCCCGACCCTGACCCTGCTGGGCCTGCTCCTCGCCGCCCCGGACGACCGCGTCCTCGACCAGGTGGCGGCGGTGGTGAACGGGGACCCCATCACCCTGACCGAGCTGCAGGAGCGCGCCGGCCTGGAGTGGCGGCGCGTCCAGACGATGCGCCCCGGCGAGGCGCAGGACCAAGAGCAGGCCAAGGTGCTGCAGGCGGCCCTCGACCAGATGATCGCCGAGCGCCTCATGGAGGCGCAGGCCAAGGAGCTGGGGGTGGAGGCCAGCGACGGGCAGATCGACGCCGCCATCGAGGACATCAAGAAGAAGAACCGCCTGGACGACGAGCAGCTCGAGCGGGCCCTGGCGGACCAGGGGCTGGATCGCCAGTCCTTCCGCCGCCAGCTGCGGCGCGACATCGAGGCCTTCCGCATCCTCGAGGTGAAGGTGAAGACCCGCGTCAAGGTCACCGACGAGGACGTGAAGAGCTGGTACCAGTCCCACCCCAAGGACCTCGCCGGGAACGAGCAGGTCCACGTCCGCCACATCTTCCTGCCGGTGGCCGCGGGCGCCAGCGCCGCCGAGGAGGCAGCGGTGCGCGCGCAGGGAGAGCAGGTGCTGGAGCGGCTCCGGGCGGGCGAGGACTTCGCCGCGGTGGCTCGCCAGGTCTCCAAGGGACCGAGCGCCGCCGAGGGCGGCGAGCTGGGCTTCGTCAAGCGCGGCGTCATCCAGCCGGAGCTGGAGAAGGCCGCCTTCGCCCTGGAGCCGGGGCAGGTCTCCGGGCTGGTCCGCACCCGGTCCGGCTTCCACATCCTCAAGGTGGAGGAGCGGAAGTCCGCCGCCGCGCCTCCCCTCGACGAGGTCAAGGACGCCATCCGGGACCGGCTGTCCAACGAGCGGGTCGAGAGCCAGCGGGCGCAGTACCTGGCCGAGCTGCGCAAGGAGGCGGTGGTCGAGGTCCGCCTCTCCGGGCTCAAGCCCTGATACGTGCCCGGTTGCCACGATCCCGTAGGGCGGGCGGTTGACAAGCGGGCCTGTCCGCGCGAGGCATGCTCCCGGGATGGCCATCCGCCTCGCCATCAGCATGGGGGACCCCTCCGGCGTCGGCCCGGAGGTGACCGCCCGGGCCCTGGCCCGGCTGCGGGGCGCGGTGGTGCCCTACGTCTTCGGGGACGCGCGCGTCTTCGCCCGGGCCGCCCGCCGCGCCCGGCTGGCGCTCCCGGCGGTGGACCCGGGCCAGCCCCTGCCGCGCGGCGGGGCGCTGGTGCGGGTGACGCGCCTCGACCCGCGGGCGGCGCGGCCGGGGAAGCCGTCGCGGGCCGGCGGCATCGCCCAGCTGGCCTACCTGGAATCGGCCTTCGACTGCCTGCGCCGCGGCGAGGCCGAGGCCCTGGTGACGGCGCCGGTCTCCAAGGCCCAGGTGCAGCGGGCGCTGCCCGGGTTCAGCGGCCACACCGAGTGGCTGGAGGACCGGGGCGGGGGCTCCCGCTCGGTGATGATGCTCGGGGGCCGGCGGCTCAAGGTGGCGCTGGTGACGAACCACCTCTCGCTGCGCTCCGCCCTGCGCGCCCTCTCCACCGAGCGAATCCTGCGGGTGGTGGCCGCCACCGACCACGCCCTGCGGCGCGACCTGGGCGTGGCGCGGCCCCGCATCGCCGTGGCCGGCCTGAACCCCCACGCCGGCGAGGGCGGCGCCTTCGGCGACGAGGAGCGGCGCCTGGTGAGGCCGGCGGTGCGGCGGGCCCGCCGCCGCGGCATCCAGGCCTCCGGCCCCTGGCCGCCCGACAGCGTCTTCTTCCGCGCCGCCACCGGCGAGTTCGACGCGGTGGTGGCCCTGTACCACGACCAGGGGCTCATCCCGGTGAAGCTCCTCGACGTGGTGACCGGCGACGCGGCCGTGAACGTGACCCTGGGCCTCCCCTTCGTGCGCACCAGCCCGGACCACGGCGTGGCCTACGACCTGGCCGGGCGCGGGCGCGCCAGCCCGCGCAGCATGGAGGCCGCGCTGCGGCTGGCCGCCGCCATCGCCAGGCGGCGGCGCTCGGCCCGAGCACGCGTCTCGATCCCCGGCGGCCCGGTCTCGCCTCCGGCGGCTGTCCTCGCTCGCGACCGACGAGCCAGGGCCGCGCGGCAGCGCTGATCGCGGCAGTCGCTTGCCGCGAGCCCACCGAGGCAGGGCGGGGGCTCGTCCCCCGCCGGGAGCACACGGCGACGGCGATGGTACGCTTTCGCCGTCTGGCCTCGAGGCCCGCCGCCGCGCGAGCTCGCGGAAAGTGGCCACCCCATCACACCGTCGGCAGCGGCGACCGGATGTCCAGGTTGAGCAGCACCTGCGCCTGCCGCAGGGCCCGCTCGACCTCCTCGGGCCGCTCTCCCCGGGCGAAGAGGAACCCCAGGTAGGCGTCTCCCTCCGGCAGGGGCACCACCTCGCGCCCCTCGGGGATGGTGATCACCACGTC